>JAISGZ010000177.1 GCA_031262845.1 Propionibacteriaceae bacterium
CGACCGAGCGGCTGACAGTTGACGTGCCCGAGGACTATCTCGGTGTCACGACCCAACTGATCGGGCTGCGCAAAGGCCGCCTCGAACAGATGGTCAACCACGGTACGGGTTGGGTACGGATGGAGTACACGATCCCGGCCCGGGGCCTGATCGGTATCCGGACCGAGTTTCTGACCGAAACCCGCGGCACCGGCATTCTCAACCACGTTTTCGACGGTTTTGAGCCCTGGGCTGGGGATTTGCGCTTGCGGCCGACCGGTTCACTGGTGGCGGACCGGACGGGCTCGGTGACGACTTACGCCCTGTTCAATCTCCAGGCCCGAGGCACCCTCTTCGTCGGCCCCGGCGCCGCCGTCTACGAAGGCATGGTGATCGGTGAGAACCCCCGCTCGGACGATATGGATGTCAATCCGACCAAGGAAAAGAAGCTGACCAACGTCCGATCATCGACCGGCGAGGAACTCGAACGCCTGATCCCGCCGAAGCTCCTGAGCTTGGAACAGGCGTTGGAGTTTTGCCGCGAAGACGAATGCCTGGAAGTCACACCCGACCAAATCCGGATTCGTAAAGTCACGCTGTCGGCTCATGACCGGGCCCGTCAGCGGTCCCAACGGAAACGCTGATCAGCTACCCAGTCAACGGCCTCGACTTCAGGTCGATTCGCCGACCGGCTTCAGTGCCCAGGGCAAGCGGTGATCGGGCTTTTGATGAGTTGGGTTAACTCGGGTTAACCGTCGGCCCGATGCCATTGAGCTAAGGCCAACCAGGCCCAGACCCCCGGTTCCGGTGGTTGGGCCTGCAAGCGCCAGCTGGCCTGTTGGGCGGCTTGGCGCAGTGACATTGGCCAGTCTTCCGTCAGACGGGCCTGATCCGGCAGGATGGCGGCCACGGCAACCGCCCGGGCAACTCGGTCGGGCGCGATCGCAGGTCTGTCAGCTAACGTCGTCAAGGCTGCGGCGAGCGGCAGTTTCAACGCCTTTCCTGGCAACGTGGTACCTGCATCTGGGGCCATCCTGTCGTGAGCTGCGGCCGGACGCAGTTCCAGCAGGCTTCCCGGCAACCCGGCGCCCAAGACCAACATCAGCTCGGACAAGGCCGACGCCTCCCAGGCCTGCCCGGTGACCGTGGCCCACTCCAACTCGGCCACCGGCTCCGGCACCAGCCTCTGAGCCGCCACCTGGGCCATCAGCCGCCGCAGCGGCGCCGGATCACGGCCGTGGAGCAGACCGATAACCCAGGCGTGAGCGAAACCCAAACCGACCCCGGCCCGGCTACCAGCCACTACCAAGGCTGCCACCACGAGGTCAGCCTGGTCGCCCTCGAAGGTCCAACCCGTAGCCGCCAAACCGGCTAGCAGTAAGCCGATTTCACCGTCTCCCGGGGTGGCCGTTCCGGCCGCCAAAGCGGCCAAACGTTCACCGGCCCGATCCGCCAACACCGTCACCACCTCATCCCAGACCCGTTCGTCATTGACCGACTGGGTGGCGAGGACCAGACCGGCGGCGACTTGATCAGCAGGCCAATAGGGGTCGAGCCAGTCCACCGCCCACTGGGCCAGTGGCAGCTGGGGTGGGATCGCGAAAGCGGTGTCCAAGCGCCAGCGTTTGTTCTCGACCACCGCCTCGATTTCGACCAACCCTTGCCCGGACACGATGATGCGGCCGTCAGCGTCGGTCAGTTGGCCGCGCTGACTCGTGAAGGCGGCGTCCGGTTGATCGAATTCGACCACTCCCCCCGGTTCCACGGCCAAAGCCGGTAGCCAGGCTGGCAGCAGGCCGGCGATTTCGGCCCAGGACTGGTAACGCCGGCCTTGGAGGCTGAAAACCGTCATCTGGCCGGGCCCGAGAGTCAGCCCCGGAGCTAACCAGAGCCACTGTGCAGAAGCGGCCGCAGGCGACGGCGAAGCTGACCCAGCGACCGACTGGAGCGGCCACAGCTCACCCTGCCGCAGACGTAAGCCGATCAGCCATCGGTCACTCGGCCGATCCTCCGTCTGGTTCGATGTATCGGCGCCTGACAAGGCCATCAGGCCGGTGGCAGCAGCCGGCCACACCCAAGCCCAACCAGTCGCCGCCCCTGGTACGAGTTCGAGTAAAGCCCGGTCAAGAGTGATCGGCTCGGTCCGCCGGTTGCGGACCCACGCCCGCACCTCCCAGCTGTCTTCGGTCACTTGATGCCGCCAACCACAGCTGATCTGGTCGGCCTGAAAGTCGGCGCTGATTTCATCGGGCGCGGCCTCGAAGTTCTGCTGGTGCCAAACCGGCTGATCGGCACCGAGCGGGCCGACCACGACCGCTGGTGGTGACAGTCGTAACCCCGGTCCGCCCGTCAGCCGGGCCAAACCGGTTGTGTCCACGGTCAGACCGGGCGGCCAGTCCAACCGCACCGACCGTGGCCCTGGCTCGTCAAGCAGCAAGACCAGCGGCCGTTTCGTAGGCCGTCAGTTGGTCGATCCGGCGTTGGTGGCGAGGTTCGCCGGAAAAGTCGGTGGTTAAGAAGGTGATGGCCAGATCGACTGCTTCGGCCAGGCTGTGTTGACGACCACCGATCGCCGCCACGTTGGCGTCATTGTGTTGCCGAGCCAGTTCCGCGGTCGCCTGGCTATAGATCAGGGCACAGCGAATGCCCCGGACCAAGTTGGCGGCCATGGCCTCACCATTGCCGGAGCCACCGAGCACAATCCCCAAGCTGCCGGGTTCCCGGGCCACGGCTTCGGCCGCCGGAATGACGAAATCGGGGTAATCATCCTCCGGGTCCTCGACTTCGGCCCCGTGGTCGACAACCTCGTAACCGCGGCGCCGCAAGGCTTCAACAATCGCGGTTTTGGCGGCAAAGCCGGCGTGGTCGGTACCGATGTGAACGCGCATGAGGGCCATCATAAGGGTCGCCGACTGAGCCGGGTGACTTCACCAGTAAACGCCAAACTGCCCGTGACGCCACCACTTGGTGACGTCACGGGCAGTTTGAACATGTGACCGTCAGGGGGGTGGTTAGACGGCCATGTCTAAGACCGCTTTAGACGGCCATGCTCAACAGCAGGTTGATCAACTGCTGCAAGAGTTGGATCAAGAAGCTGATGTCGAAGCCGGGAATCGGATTGTTGGCCGACGGAGTCGTCACCGGCGAAGTCGTCACCGGCGCCGGATCCGGCACTGTCGGATTAACTGAAGGCGTGGTCACGGGAGCCGGGGCCGGCTGGCTGCTGCCGCTGGTAGCCGACTGGCGCACCTGCCATTGCTGGAAGTTGCCGGTGGTGGCGTTGATTTCGAAGTCGTACAGGACGCCGCCCTTGATCAGCTCGCCGTCGAATTCGTAACGGCCGTCGTCACGTTCCAAGTAGATCCGCAGATTGGCGCTGGTCGCACCTGGCACCCGGTTCAGCACCGCCTGAGTGGCTTGGGCTTTCGTGATCAGGCCAGACCGATCGGCGAGACCGGCGTAGCGCTCGACCTCCCAGTCCCGGATGGTGCCGTTGCTGCCGATTTCGAAGTCGTATTCGACGTTGTTGAGGATGATCTCACCTTCCCAGGTGTAACGACCATCGTCATAGTCCTTAACGACATAAATATTGTCAGTGGTAGCCCCGCTGACACGAGCCAAAGCGATGCTGGCAGCCTGGTCCGCAGTCGTAGCGGGAGCAGCAGCAGCCGTCAGAGCGGTTCCGGTGACCAGTCCGCCGGCGGCCACCAAGCCGAGCGCGGCCATCGTTACCCAGCGGCGGGTCGATTGTGTAGATGACATGAGATAACTCCTTTACGTCTGGGAGGGTGACTCTCGGACTTGACCTAAGGTCTTCGCGAAGGGCTGGACCTTTGTGATGAACTCATCCTCCTGATCATTCGTAAGGTTTTCTGAAGAAAGTCATGAGACTGTTCTTACGAAGTCGTTCATTCATCAGGGCACTAGGCTCGTTGAACATTTTTCCGGTAGTTTCTAAAATATTTCTCATCTACGCCTGACGGGTTTCTTAATCGTCTTTCACAGAATGGCTGTCAACCAGCTCTTACAGCTCAGTGATGGGAATCACCATGACACTTTCTTGGTCGCGCCGCTCACGCCGCCTCACCATCTTCGGCGGCGCCTTTCTGGCCGCCGCTCTAGTCGGCGGTATCAGTTGGTGGGCCGTCGCCGCCCGCCCCGATACCAGTCCGACTCCGATCGTGACTTTGGGCGGACCTCTCGTGGTCACCCCATCCTCAACCGCCAGCGTTGGGGCCGCCCCCAGCCCGGTGACCGAGCCGGCTCCCAACGCGCCGGACGTTTCGTCGACCGCCGCCCCGCTACCGGCCAGTTCCACCGCCCTCGATATCGGGGTTGAGGCCGCCGTCCGAATCGCTTTGGCTCACGCCGGCGTCCCCGAAGGCCAAGCCACCGTCACCAATTCCGTCCGCAGCCACCGGGGCGAAGAAAAAGGCCTGCCGATCTACGAGATCGAGTTCTATTACGCGGGCACCGAATACGACTACGACATTGCTATTGACACTGGCGCCATCATTGAATTCGACTACGACTCGAAAGGCGGCGGCCCGCCACCGTCATCGCCGGTCGCCAACAATGGCGTCATCACCGAAGATGAAGCCCGCGCCATCGTGCTAGGCCGGGTACCAGGTAGCACCCAAAACGATTTGCGTATCCGGCTCGATTATGAAAACAACCGAGCGGTTTGGGAAGGTTCCTTGGTATTTGCCCAAACTGAGTACGATTTCGAAATCGAGGCCACGACCGGCCAGGTGTTGGAATGGGAGGCGGAGTGGTACCCCTACGGTTAGCACTCTGACTGAATCATGTTGTCATTCCCCGGGCGGTTCTCATTCCGCTTTCGCCTGCTCACCGCCATCGCCGCCTTAGCGGTGTTGGGGCTGGTGGGCGCCGGCAGCTTGTCCTACCTGGTCGAGCGAGCCCGAACCGACGCCCGAATCGACGCTTCGCTGGGCCGCTCAGTTGAAGAGTTACGGAAGTACTCCGGGGTCGATTCGACCACCGGCGTGCCACTGAGCTTCCGCTCGACCCGTGAGTTGGTCTATGGCGCCGTTCACCAGTCGGTCAACGCCCAAGACGAATGCACCCTCGGTATCGTCGGCGACTTGGTGCCCTGGGCTCAAGCCGGCGGCGACGAAATCTGCACCCGAGTGGCCGGCGACGCGGTCCTGGTCGAAGCCTTCCGGGCCGCCACGGTGGCCGACGCCGCTCAACTCCGTCACCTCGACACCGCTACCGGCCGCTACGCCTTTGTGGCCGTGCCGGTGACGCTGGTCGGCGACCTTCAATCCGGCGTCTACGTCGTCGTCATCGACCGCGGTAGCGAATTGGAGGTCGTGGCCGAGTCCTACCTCCGCGGCTACGGCATCGTGGCCCTGGCCAGTGTCCTGTTGATCGTGGTCGTGGGCTGGGTTTTGGCCGGCCAAATCCTGCGCCCACTCGGGCAACTGGTGAAAACCACCCGTCAGATCACGGCTTCCGATCTAACCCAACGAGTCCCCGTCACGGGTAGTGACGAGGTCGCCGAATTGGCCAGTTCGATGAACTCGATGCTCGATTCGGTCGAAAACGCCGTCGTCTCCGAGCGTCGGTTACTGGACGATGTCGGTCACGAACTGCGCACCCCGTTGACGATTATTCGCGGCCACCTCGAGTTGACCGATCCGAACGACCCAGCCGACTTCACCGACACCAAGGCCCTGGCCCTGGACGAGATCGACCGCATGCACCGCCTGGTCAATTCGCTCGTCACCTTGGCCCAAGCCGACAGCCCCGACTTTGTCCGCCTCGAACCGGTCGCGCTGGCGCCGCTACTGGACGAGGTCTTGGATAAGGCCAGGGCTCTCGGTGACCGCAAGTGGCGGCTCGACGTGCCGGACGAAGTCACCGTCCTGGCCGACCCGCAGCGCCTGACTCAGGCCTTGTTGGAGTTGATTTCCAACGCCGTCAAATACTCCGAACCAAAGACAGCCATCAGTTTGGGCCTGAGCCGTCAAGGCGACCAGGTCGAGATCACGGTGCGTGACGCTGGTCAAGGTATCCCCGAGGCGGTTTTACCTCACGTCTTCGAGCGTTTCACCCGGGCGGCCGGCGCCGAACGAGTCGACGGTAGTGGTCTGGGGTTACCGATCGCCGACAAAATTGTCCAGGCCCACCGGGGACAGATCACGATCGAATCCACGGTCGGACAAGGTTCGACTTTCATCATCACCTTGCCCGTGGCCGACCAAGTCTCACCTGTCAGCCCACCGTCAAGTGCCACCGAGGTGCCCGAGCCACCGCAGGAGGTGACACGATGACCCACATTCTCATCGTCGATGATGAGGACCGCATCAGCTCCTTTCTGGCCAAGGGCCTGAAAGCCGCTGGCTACGTCGTCAGTACGGCCCGCACGGCCCGTGACGGTTTGGCTCAAGCGGCTGGGGCCGACTTGGTGATCTTGGATTTGGGGCTACCGGACGCCGACGGCTTCAGCGTCCTGACCCAACTGAGGCGGCGCGGCGACGACGTGCCGGTCATCATCTTGACCGCTCGCTCCTCGGTCACCGATACCGTGACCGGCCTGGAAAGCGGCGCTGACGACTACATGGCCAAGCCGATCCGATTTGAAGAACTCTTGGCCCGGGTCCGGTTACGGCTCAAGCGACCGGCCAACGGCGACGACCCGGTGACCTTGAGCTGTGGTTCCCTGACGCTCGACCTGCTGACCCGGCAGGCCAGCGTCGATGACCAGACGATCGACCTGTCGGCCCGCGAATTCACGCTCATCGAAACCCTGCTCCGCCACGCCGGCCAGGTTCTCAGCCGGGAACAACTGCTGGCTCAGGTCTGGGGCTACGACTATGACCCCGGCTCCAATGTGGTCGATGTCTACATCGGCTATCTCAGGCGCAAGCTGGGTAACCAGCGGATCGAAACCGTACGCGGTATGGGCTACCGCCTGAAAGCGGTCTGAGCAGAGCCTGATAGTTGGGAAAATGCCACGCCAAACGGCCTGGAAAACGGTCATCCGTCAGGTTGCTGATCCATCACCGACAGAGGCATCGAGGGTCAACCGACCACGACAACGCCGGTGTGGCGTCACCTAACAACGCCAAGACAGCTTGGCGAAAACTAGTGCTCAGTCGAGCGTGCCGGTCCAGCGCCGGAACTTATCGACATAGCCCTTGTCGTCCCAGCGATCCAGGGTCACCAACATGATCCACTCAATGATGCCAACGAGAAGTCTTGTGAAAATCATTCGTTGATCTCCTTTACCTCAACTAGCCACGCCGTTTAACGGTCCTAGGCACCGAGCCTGGCAATCAGACATTGATTACACAAGCTAGGTTTAACCGAGCTTGATGGCTACATCTTCACTACCTTGGTCTGGAGGAAAAGCCCGGGGGAAATGGGGAATAAGCCTTGAAAGGCAGTCAAGCACTGCCGCCGGAAGCTGTCAACCATCTCACCGCCACCAAGGGCCAACGTTAACAAGCGGCCCTGTCGAAAAGCTGTTTGAACTCAGTTGACCAGTCAGAACTGTTGTTTGTCACCCACTGTCGACGCCACCTGGACACTGGTTACCCGACGCCATCGAGGTCTTGCCCGGCCCCCGCCTGGTCGAGACCAAGGCCGCAAGTCAGCCAGGCCGATCAATCCAGGTGAGCCAGCGTTTCGACGACGAGATCACGCAACAGCGGTGCGGCCAGTTTGAGGAAGGCCGGGAAATCGACCGGCGCCTGGCTATTGGCCCGGTCGGAGATCACCCGGACGATGCCCAACGGCAGCCGGGCCGAGGTACAGACTTGGGCGGCGGCGGCCGATTCCATATCGACCGCCAAGGCCTCGGGTAGATCTTGACGCAGTTGCCGGACCGCTTCGTGGGAGCGGACGAAGACATCACCGCTGACGATCAGTCCTTCTCGCACATGAGGCGCCGGCAGGTCGAGGGCGGCCACCGGATTGCCGCGCGCCAAGACTGTGTCAGCGGCCGTCCGCAAGGCCCGCACCGCACTGGGCGCCGACGGAAAGCGGCTGATGCCCAGCTCGGGCTGTTCCCACCGCGGGTTGAACG
>JAISGZ010000216.1 GCA_031262845.1 Propionibacteriaceae bacterium
TGATGACCGTTATCTGACCGCGATCTCCGACGCCGTCAGCCTGCCGGTGTTACGGAAAGACTTCATCGTCGATGTCTACCAGCTCTATCTAGCCCAGGTCATCGGAGCGGCCGCCATCAGGTTGATCGTGCGCCTGCTGAGCGACGACGAATTACGGCGATTCCACCAGTTGGCCGACCGGCTCGGCTTGTCGGCTCTCGTCGAAACCCACTCGAGCGACGAAATCAGCCGCGCGATCGCGGCCGGAAGTCGTCTGATTGGGGTCAACAACCGGGACCTTGGCAGTTTCACGGTTGACCTCAACCACACCGCCCAGGCCGCCACCCAGGTGCCGGACGACGTCGTTTTCGTCTCCGATAGCGGCCTCGACCAGGCCGCCGCGATCGCTCAGGTCGAGCGGCTGGGTGCCGACGCCGTCCTCGTCGGTGAAGCCTTGATGCGACAGACCGACAAAGTCGCTGGCCTGCGGGCCCTGCGTCAACAACTCCCCCACGTCAAAATCTGTGGTCTGAGCCGGCCGGATGACGTCGCCGGGATTGTCGCCGCAGCCCCCGACGCGGTCGGTTTTGTGTTCGCGCCCGCCAGCCGTCGCCGGGTCAGCGCCGAGCAGGCGGCCGCCCTCGGTCAGTCACTTCCCCCGTTTATCCGCCGGGTGGGTGTCTTCGTTGATGCCGCTCCAGCCGAGATCATTGCCCTAGTCAGGGACGGAATCATCGATAGTGTTCAATTGCACGGCCACGAGGATGACGCCGCCATTCGCCAGTTGCGCGATCAGATCGCGGTGCCGATCATCAAGGCCATCCGGATGGATCAAGCGCCGGACAGCTGGCTCGGCTTGGCGGCGGCCGATGAGTTGCTGGTCGATTCCGGGGCCGGCTCCGGTCAGACCTTCGATTGGCAGCGGCTCCCCCAGTTCGACCGGCCGATTTGGCTGGCCGGCGGCCTCAACCGTGACAATGTGACAGCGGCTTTACAGGTACCCGGCGTTGGCGGCGTTGACATCAGCAGTGGTGTCGAAGTCGAACGGGCTGGCCAGTGGCACAAAGACGCCAACCTGGTGGCTGATGTCGTGGCCCAGGTGCGGAACTTCGCCAATCCGCGGCGATCGAAGGAGACAGCATGACCGGCCGTTTCGGCCCTTACGGGGGGCAATACATCCCCGAGACCTTGATGAATGAACTCTTCAAGCTCGACCAGGCCTGGACTCATTTCCGTCACGATCCGGCTTTTCAAGCCGACCTCGACCGGCTACTGCACGACTACGCCGGCCGGCCGTCCCGGCTCTACTTCGCCGAACGCATGACCCGCGATCTCGGCGGCGCCCGAATTTGGCTGAAGCGTGAAGACCTCAACCACACCGGCTCGCACAAGATCAACAACGTCCTCGGCCAAGCTCTGCTGGCGCAGCGCATGGGCAAGACCCGGATCATCGCCGAAACCGGCGCCGGCCAACACGGCGTGGCCGCGGCCACGGCAGCCGCCCTGCTTGGCTTGGAGTGCGAGGTCTTCATGGGCCAGGAGGACACCGAACGCCAGTCTCTCAACGTTTACCGGATGGAACTGTTGGGAGCCCGAGTGCGGCCGGTCACGAGCGGCACGATGACCCTGAAAGACGCCGTCAACGAAGCCATGCGGGAATGGACGGCGCGCGTCGACGACACGCTCTCCGTCCTCGGCTCGGTCATGGGACCCCACCCGTTCCCAGCCTTGGTGCGTGATTTCCAATCGGTTATCGGCCGGGAAATCCGGACCCAGTTGGCCGAGCAGACCGGCCAACTACCGGACGCCGTCGTGGCCTGTGTTGGTGGTGGTTCCAACGCCATCGGCAGTTTTCACACCTTTATCCCCGATGCCTCGGTGGCCCTGATCGGCTGTGAAGCGGCCGGCGCCGGCATTGAGACCGGCCGTCACGCGGCCACTATCGCCACCGGTTCGATCGGCGTCTTCCACGGTATGAAGTCGTTATTTTGCCAGGACGACGACGGTCAGATCGCGCCCGTCTATTCGATTTCAGCCGGCCTCGACTACCCCGGTATCGGCCCCGAACACGCTTGGCTGCACGACAGCGGGCGAGCCAGCTACGTGCCGATCACTGACGACCAAGCGGTCGCGGCCTTCGAATACCTAGCCCGCCAAGAGGGCATCATCTGCGCTATCGAAAGCGCCCACGCCATCGCCCACGTCCAACAGATCGCCGCCGATTGGCGGCCGGACCAGGACATCGTCGTCTGCCTGTCGGGGCGGGGCGATAAAGACGTGGCCGCCATCGCCCGCTACCGGGGAAGGACTATCAGTGATTGACATCGCTCGCGCATTTGACCATGGCAAGGCTTTCATCGCTTTCGTCACGGCCGGCGACCCCTCGCTGGAAGCCACTGAGACCTACGTCAAGGCCCTGGTCGCCGGAGGCGCCGACCTGATCGAAATCGGTATCCCGTTCTCGGACCCGATTGCTGAAGGCCCGGTCATTCAACAGGCTGACCAGCGGGCCTTGGCGTCCGGGACGACGGTTGATCGGGTCTTCGAGATGGTCGCCCGGCTCCAAACCCAGGTCGACGTGCCCTTGGTTTTCCTGACCTACCTCAACCCGGTTTTCCACTACGGCTATCCGGCTTTCTTCCAGCGTTGCCGGGAGAGCGACATCAGCGGTCTGATCATCCCCGATCTGCCGTTCGAGGAGCAGGCCGAGATTCGCTCAACAGCGCTTTCCTTTGGGGTCGCCCCGATCACAATGGTGGCGCCAACTTCGGACGACCGGATTGCCCGCATCGCCACCCAAGCCGAGGGTTTCATCTACGCCGTCTCATCGCTCGGTGTGACCGGCGAACGCCGCCAGATCACGACTGACCTGTCCGCCATGATCAGCCAGATTCGGCGCTCATCCGACCGGCCAGTGGCGGTTGGCTTCGGCGTTCATTCACCGGAACAGGCTCGGTCGATCGGGCGGATGGCTGACGGTGTGATTGTTGGCAGTCATATCGTGTCGATGATTGGCGCCGACCCGGCCGGGGCGCCCGACCAGTTGTTCGAGTACGCCCAGTCGATGAAACAGGCTCTGCTCAGTATCGACTGATAGGGCACGGACGGCCACGGAGACTTCGCTCCCGTGGTCTCGGTCAAGCGAGTGCTCAATAGCTCCGACAAGACGTGTTTTTCATGGTGGCTGGAGGGTGACCAGTCCGGCCGACCAGGAGTCGATAGCGATCTAAGGGCGCCGGCGACAAGGCCGCTGAGGGCCGACCGGATGCTGCGAATTCGTTAGATTTTTCGAAAGGAAAATCCTTCCGAAGGGTAAAGCTGGTCCGCCAAAGCACGAGGCCCGCAGCAAGGGCTTCGACGGGTGAGGGTTCTACGACTGATCGCTGACCAGCGGTTCGAGCGGCTTCAGACCGAGATCCTCCAAACCGACGGCGAAACGGTAAGGCAAGCCCTGGGCTTCGATCTTCTCGCGCGCGCCGGTATCTCGGTCAACGATGACGGCCACACCGATCACCTGTCCACCCGCGGCTTGGACGGCGTCGATGGCCTGTTGAACCGAACCACCGGTAGTTGAGGTGTCTTCGACCACGAGCACCCGGCGACCGGCCACGTCGGGCCCTTCGATCCGGCGCTGCAGGCCGTGAGTCTTTTCCGATTTGCGGACCACAAAGGCGTCGAGCCGTTGACCAGCCGCGGCGGCGGCGTGCAACATCGAAGTCGCCACCGGATCAGCCCCCAACGTCAGACCACCAACGCAGTCGAAGTCCCAGTCGTCGACCAACTGGCTCATGACGCGGCCAATGATCGGAGCCACCGCCCCGTCCAGCGTCACCCGGCGCAGGTCAACGTAATAATCGGCTTCCCGGCCCGAGGCCAAGGTCACCCGGCCATGGACCACGGCTTGGTTGGCTACGGCGGCGATGAGATCGGTCAAATCAGACATGCCGTCAGCTTACTTGCTTCTCATCAGTCGACCCGACGGCGCTTCGACCGCTGGGAGTGAGCGGAGGCTGACAGCTGGGTCAACTCACTTGGTTTCGGTGGTCTGCAAGATGGCGATGCCGATACTGCGTTCGCGGGTCGGCCAGCGGTCTTGCCGCAAAACCAGGGTCAATAAAGCCTGCTGGGGCACCAACTCGGTCGAACCGGGCACCGGGTCGAGCACCCAACTATCACTCGACGGCACGGTCAGGTCGCGTGGCGCCAGATCGACGACTTAGGTGTAACGGTGGCTGGCGGTCTCGATCACGATCGCGTCGCCGGCATTGAGGTTTTCCACTCCGGCCAGCGGCTTCCCACCGCCGACCCGGCGGCCGTTGATGACACAGTTACCGATCTGGCCCGGCTCGGTCGTGCCT
>JAISGZ010000221.1 GCA_031262845.1 Propionibacteriaceae bacterium
CTTCGACCAGCGCCGTGCGGGCGTAATCCTCGTGTTCGTGGATGGCGATGACCCAAGTCCGGTCCCGGAACAGATCGGCCCGGGCGGCCAGCGGCCCCGACCGTTGGGAACCGGCCATCGGATGGGAACCGACGTAACGCCGGATATCCGACCCGCGCTCGATCAATTCGGCCAACACCGACCCTTTGACCGAACTGACATCAGTCACGGTGGCGTCGGGGAAACGCAGTAAAGCCGCCGCCACTTCGGCTGCCACCTGGTCCGGCTGAACGGCCACCACGACCAGTTCAATCGGGCTGGGAGCCGCTGCCGATTCGCCCGAATCAGGCCCTAACCCGGCCGGATCAGCTTCTAACTCGGCCGGATCAGGCATCGGTTGGGCCGGATAAACCGTGCCCGCACCCAGGGTCGCCGCCGCAACCGCAATCTCGGTCTGGCGATCGCTCAGGTAAACCGTGCGTCCGGCTTGGCGCAAGGCCAAACCAAGAGAGGTTCCGATCAGGCCAGCGCCGATGATGAGAACGGCGCCGTCGGCTGAGTGACCACCAGCTGAGTTAGCTGGTTCAGGTTGATCAGTTACCGCCGTCATCTCAAGCTTTGGCCCGTGCCCGAGGCTTTTTGACTGGTGTCGCCAAGGCCTCGGTAATACCGTCGGCGGTCAGACGCCGGAACTTCCTCGGCAGGCGCCGGGTCCGATCGAGGACCGCCACTTCGAGCGCTTCGACCGCGGGCGACTGGCCGTCATTGTCAGCCGACAAGGCCTCAATCGCCAGACTCAAAGCCCGGCCCAACCGGTGAGCCGGGTCGTAGTTCTCCCGCAGGGCGGCCGTGACCGCTTCGGCGGAACCACCCATGACACAAAATTCCGTTTCATCGGCCACCGAACCGTCAAAAGTCAGCCGGTAAATCTGGTCCTGGGCGGCGGTCGCACCAACTTCGGCCACCGCCAACTCGACTTCGTAGGGTTTTTCGGTCACGGTCGAGAAGATCGTGCCGAGGACTTGGGCGTAGGCGTTGGCCAACATCCGGCCCGTGACATCACGCCGGTCGTAGGTGTAACCACGGACATCGGCGTGGCGAATACCGGCGATCCGTAAATTATCGAATTCGTTGTAGCGGCCGACGGCGGCAAAACCGATCCGGTCGTAAATTTCAGCCACCTTGTGCAAGGTTTGAGACCGGTTTTCGGCCACGAAGACGATGCCGTCGGCGTAACGCAAAACCAAGGCCGACCGGCCGCGGGCGATACCGGCCCGGGCGAATTCAGCCCGATCTTTGATCTGTTGTTCGGGTGAAACGTAAAACAACGGCTGGGTCACAGTTTGGCCTCCGGTCCTCCGGGACGGCGTTGCCGGCTGGCGACCACCTGATTGGTGATCTTGGCGACATCGGCTTCTGCCAAGACGTCGACGCCCTGAGCGTCAACGGTGATGACGACCGGGAAGATTTGGCGGGCTAAATCTGGCCCACCGGTGGCCGAGTCATCGTCAGCGGCGTCGAATAGGGCCTGGATACAGGCCGTTACGCCCTTGGTCATCGTGAAATCGGGCCGGTACAACTTCTTCAGGGCTCCGCGGGCGAACAGCGAACCGGAGCCGACCGAGTGGTAGCCCGTCTCCTCGTAGCAGCCGCCGGTGGCGTCGTAGGAGAAAATCCGGCCACAGCTGATTTCCGTATCCCAGCCGACGAACAGCGGGATGACGACGAACCCCTGGAGAGCTAAACCCAAGTTGCCCCGGATCATGGCCGCCAGCCGATTGGCTTTACCGTCGAGCGACAGCGGCGAGCCTTCGATCTTCTCGTAGTGTTCCAATTCGACCCGGAACAGTTTGACCAAGTCAACCGCCAAACCAGCCGAGCCGGCGATACCGATGGCGGAATACTCATCGGCCGCGAAGACCTTGTGGATATCACGTTGGGCGATCATCGATCCCATCGTGGCCCGGCGGTCACCGGCCAGCACCACACCGGTCGCCGTCGTCACCGCCACGATCGTGGTGGCTTGTGGCGATAGTTCCTGGGCCGGCACGTTGGCACGGCCGGCGGCTGGCAGCAGCCCGGGTTGTGACCGAGCTAAAAACTCCGTGAACGAACTGGTCCGTTCCGGCAACAATTCACCCAGCGGCGTTCGTTGCGTCTGGGGCAGCAAGAAATCAGTAGTCATCGCAAGTCAGACTACTCGGTCACGACACCGGGCGGCCGCGGACCATGGTAATCCGGTCCATAAGCCCCGGGGGCCGGGCGGCGGCGGCGTAGTGGGGCTTTGACACCATCGGCCAACCGGCGGGCATGAACGATGAAACCGGTGTGACCGCGACCAGCGTGGCCGGGCCGGATGGCGAGGCCCTCAGCGTGCCAGGGCCGGGCGTTGACCTCGACCGCGGTCGGCTCCATCCAGCCACCGTGGGCCCGGATGGTGTCCATTACTCGGCCCATCTGAGTGGTCGTAGCGACATAGCAACAGAGCCAGCCGCCAGGTACGAAGTGATCATGGACGGCGTCGACACATTCCCACGGCGCCAACATGTCGAGAATCGCCCGGTCGACGGTCTCCGGCCCGATGACCTGGTTGAGGTCCCCCAGCCGCAAGTCCCAGGCCGGATGTGGCCCACCGAAGAACTGTTCGACGTTACGCCGGGCGCCGGCCGCGAAATCCTCTCGTCGCTCGTAGGAATAGAGCCGGCCGGTCGGGCCGATGGCGCGCAACAAGGACAGCGACAGGGCGCCGGAACCAGCGCCGGCCTCTAACACCCGGGCGCCGGGGAAAATATCGGTGAACATGAGGATGTACGAGGCGTCTTTGGGGTAGATCACCGTCGCCCCGCGCGGCATCGACACGGTGTATTCCTCCAGCAGCGGCCGGAAAGCGACGAACGGGAAACCCGAAGTCGTCTTGACCACTGTGCCTTCGGGCTGGCCGATCAGATCGTCGTGCGGGATACCGCCCTTGGTCGTATGCCAAACCGCGCCCGCCGTCAGGGTGATTGAATAACGCTTGCTGGAGCCGTGCAGCGCGATCCGTTCGCCAACTTGCAGGAGGCCGTGCCGGACACCGGACAGGGTCGCCGGGTCGCCGTCTGGCGCTGGAAGTGATGGGCTGGGGGTTTCAGTCACGGGCTTACTGTGCCACAGACGGGTGCCTGGTCGCCTCAAGAATTCTTCTTCCGCAAAATTGCCGTGTTATTCGTGGTGGGTAGCAAGGAGGAACTTCGGGCGCTGGCCACGAATGGCGTGACTCGGGCTAGACCTTGAAGTAGTGGGCCTCGGGATGGTGGACGATCAAGGCGTCGGTCGACTGTTCGGGTATGAGCTGGAATTCCTCGGACAGGATGACGTCGATTCGACTCGGTTCCAGCAGGTCGACGATCTTGGCTCGTTGTTCGAGGTCGGGGCAGGCCGGGTAGCCGAATGAGAAGCGCTCACCGGTGTAGGTCGGGTGGCGGATCATGTCGGCGATGTCTTCGGTCGGCCGGGGCAAGTTCAATTCACGGCGCACCCGGTCGTGCCAGTACTCGGCCAGGGCCTCGGTCAACTGGACCGAGAGGCCGTGGAGTTCGAGGTAGTCACGGTAGGCGTCTCCGTGGAACAGGGCGTTGGTTTCGGCGGCGATGGCCGAGCCCATGGTCACGAGTTGAAGCGCCAAAACGTCCGGGCCGTCGGCTTCGGCTTCCCGGCGATCACGGAAATAGTCGGGTAAGGCCAGCCACGGTTCACGCTGCTGGCGGGGGAAGTTGAAGCGCAGCCGTTCGCGGTCGAGGCGGCCATCCGTGGCGGCGGCGGAATCCAGGACGACGAGGTCGAGGCCGTCCGAGTAGACC
>JAISGZ010000238.1 GCA_031262845.1 Propionibacteriaceae bacterium
AACAATCTGGCCGGACAGTTTCTGGCAAAACCGAAGTTTGCGTTGATATTTCGCGGCTTCGGCTTCGCCATCACTAGCCACGGCGCCTTTGGGCAAATATAACGAGGCCACCGTCAACAATCGGTCGGCCAGCGCAAAATCGGCTTCGATATAGCGGCCTTCGTGGGCGAATTCATCGTCGTCGACTAAACCGGCCCGAACCTCGGTCGGTTCAACTTTCGACAATAAAGCCACGCCGTTGCGGCCGGCTAACTGGCCGGGATCGTAGGCGAAATGCCAGCCGTCAACAGCCGCCGCCGGCACCACCTCAGGCATTGCCCGGACCTCTTGGAGGGCCACGATGTCAGGGTCGGTTTGGTCGAGCCAGGCCCGAAAACCACGCCGGTCGGCTGCCCGGATGCCGTTGACGTTGAAGGTGACAATTTTCATCACGCACTCACTTCATTGGGGGTCAGGATTGAGGTCAGGTTGATCAAGGGACTAGCGGTTTGTCCCGCCAAGAATTTTTTCCCTGCGGAAGAATGTCGCATTCGCGGCCAAGTAAGAGAGGTCGAAAAGAACACAGTCGTCAACGATAGTTGACAAACTGGACCGCGAAGTCATAATCCGCTTCCCGGACCAATTTTTGTACGGTCTGCAAATCATCCCGCGACTTCGACGTCACCCTCAGTTCGTCACCTTGAATTTGAGTCTTGACTGATTTCGGACCCTGGTCGCGAATGAGCTTGGCGACCTTACGGGCGTCATCGCTGGAAATTCCCTGCTGCAAACTACAAACAATGTGCCAGCGTTTTCCGGAAACCTTGGCTTCACTAGGTTTGACAGCTCGCAAATCAATACCGCGCCGAACTAGTTTGGTTTGCAACACGTCGAGCGCGGCTTTGACCTTTTCTTCGGTGCTGGAATCAATCGCGATGGTTTCGCCGGCCCAGGCCACGGTGGTCTCCGTGCCTTTGAAATCGAACCGCTGCCGGACCTCTTTGGCCGCCTGGTTGAGGGCATTGTCAACTTCTTGGCGGTCGATCTTGCTGACGATGTCGAACGAACTGTCTTGAGCCATGAGGCCTCCTCAAGCAGAATCTTGGCAAACTACGGCTGATCATCGCAGTGACTAGGACGATGTCGAATTGATCATAGTGCGCCGCGTTGGCACATCACCCTAGCCGACTTTTCCGCCTTCTTTGGCGCTCCAGCGACTGAACTGGTATCGTGACCGGCCGGACATAGTGCCTGGCGGGTTGCCCGAGCGGCCAATGGGAGCAGACTGTAAATCTGTCGGCGTGAGCCTACGAAGGTTCGAATCCTTCACCCGCCACGGTGTCTGTTCCGGGGATGACAGCCCCGGACAAAAACCGCTGAATCCATCTCTGAGGTTCAGCGGTTTGTTGTTTGTTGGGGTCGGGCGAGCCACCGAACTGGGTCGGACCAAATTCCCCCCAGACCCGGAAACCGTGGACTACGCTGAGCGGATGGCGACGACAGCTCAATTAGCGCCGCCGGCAACACCAGAACGGACCTTGACCTGGTGGCGCCGGATCGGTCGTCAGTTGGCTGAAGCCTGGAGCCACCGGCCGGTCAAACTCGGCCTCGCAGGCACCGTGGCGATTGAAATCGGTTCCTTCACCCCGGCCTATCTGCCCCAGTCATCGCCGCTGTGGGAACCGCTGCGAAACCTCCATCTGGACGGACCAGCCGTCAAAATCATTGGCACGATTCTCGTCATGGCCGGCATCTGGTTGCTGGTCAACGGCTGGTTCCAACTCCGCCACCACAGCGACCGGCCGGCCCAACCGTGGGCGATCTTGACGATCTGGTCACTGCCGTTGCTGTTCGGACCGCCCATTTTCAGCCACGACGCCTACTCCTACGCCGCCCAAGGCTGGCTGATCCACAACCACCTCAACCCTTACGACGTTGGCCCCGGCGCCATGCCCGGCAGCTTCGCCGACCAAGTGGCGACCGTTTGGCGTGACACCCCGGCGCCTTACGGGCCGCTCAGCCTCCAGATGTCCCACGCTTTGGTCGATCTGTCGGGCTTCTACGCCACCGTGTCAGCTGAACTGCAACGCCTACCGGCGGTCCTCGGCGTCGCCCTGATCGTGGTTTTCCTGCCCCGTTTGGCGCAACGAGTTGGCGCCGACCAGAGCACGGTGATCTGGTTCGCCTGTCTCAATCCGCTACTGGTCATCGACTACGTCGGTGGGGCCCACAATGACGCCGCCATGATGGGGCTGGTCGTGCTGGCGCTGTGGGTGTCAGCCTGCCCGAGGACCCGGCTGGCTTCTCTCAGTTTGAACGGCTACTGGTTGCTTGGGGCCATGCTGATTGGCGTGGCGGCCGCGATTAAGCAACCTGCCTTTTTGGCGGCGTTGGCTTTGCCACTCTTGGCGGGGCCGTTGCCACAGTGGCGGCGCTGGCGTTCCGCGGTCACTGCGATCGTCAAGATGTTGTTGTCCTTGCTCGTATCAGTGGCGGTTTTCATCGTCATCTCCCAGGCCTGTGGTCTGGGTTACGGCTGGATCAACGCCATCGACGTGCCGGGGTCGGTGACCACGGCTTCGCCGACATCGTTGATCGGCGAGATGGTTCAGTGGTGTGTCGACCAGACTTCCGCCCACGCCGGCATCGTCGGCGACCGGACATATATCACCTGGGTTCAGTTCATCGGTACGACCTTAGGTTTCGCCCTGATTGCCGTTTTTGCCGTCTGGATTGGCCGCCGCCAGCCACTCAAAGCCCTGTCGTGGTCGTGGCTGGCGATCGCTTTCCTCGGCCCGGCCCTGCATTCGTGGTACGTCCTCTGGGGCGGTCTGTTGGTGCCGTTATCGCCGTCCGGTCGCAGTATGCCCCGGATCGCGGTCGGCGTTACGGTCGTCTTGCTGTCGTTCTCCGCCATCAATCTGGCCTGGCGCAACGACCTCTGGGCGATCGGTGCGGCTGCCGCCGCCCTACTGGTGTGGTTAGCCGTTTTGCACGAACTGGGCCGGCACCGGGCGTCTACCCCGGAAACTCCAGTCGACGCTGTGGCGAGCCCTGAGTAGAGCAACAGGACTGAGCATTAGTTGAGCAGGGTGATTGAGTACCCCTGCTGGTGGGCGCACTGCGAGGGAAATGACTAACACGAAGCTAGCTGACTGACTAACCCGCCAACTGACTTAATTAACTAGCAGTGTGAAAAGGGGCGACTGTTAGTCGGCCAATTCAACGCCGTTGGCCCACTGACGGACTTGGCCGTCGGGGGCGACCAGTAAACCGGCCCGGACGCCGGCTTGCTGAACCCAGGACAGGTCATCGAAACCGGCGACGGCGGCCGTGGTGGCCCAGAGGTCGGCGTCGGTTAAGCGGTCGGCCAGGACGGTGGCCGAAGCCACCGAGGCGGCTGAACGGCCGGTCTTTGGGTCGACGGGATGATGATCGTGTTCAGCGGCCCCGGAAGTCGCGATCGCGCCGTCTTTGACATCAAGCGTCGCCACCAGACGACGGTCGGTATCGCGGGCGGCCCCGGGATCGGTGATGCCGATATGCCAGCGCCACGACGACGTCGGCGCGGTCAGCAGGCGCATGTCGCCACCGGCGTTGAGCCCAATAGCGGAGGCGCCCAATTCTTTGAGCAGAGGGACCAGTCGCCGTTCGGTCACCCAGTCAACCGCCCAACCGCGAATCACGCCGGCCGGGTTGAACCAGCCGTCGTACCAAGCGTCGAAACGGCCATCGGTTTGTTCTTTGGCCTGACGGCACAAGCCTTCGACCTCACGCAGACGCCGATCGGCCCGAGCCAGGCTTAATTCGCCGCGGGCTAAGCGGCGGATGTCGGAGTTTTCGGCCAAGGGCGAGAAACGGCGTTCGATGTCTCTGAGGTCTTTCCAGCAGGCCTCGGCGACGGTTTCGAAACGGAGCCGACCGTCCTCTGGGCCGCGGATGACGTGGAGGGAAAAAGTCGTGCCCATGAGCGGGGTGCTGACCGCCCAACGGCGCCAGTGATTCGTGGTGCGGCGGCGGGGGGAAGACTGACGAGCGAGGCGGGCTGATGAGTTCGTGCGAAGAGTCTGTCGTACTGTCATGACCCCACTATGATGCAGCACTTCCCAGAAAAGTCCAAGAAAATGGCTTGGCAAGGGCTGCTCACTGTAAGCCTGATCGCAGAAGTCGGGCAGCGGCGGGAATAAGGTCGCCCTCCGCAGTCGTTACTTAGACGTTCAATCGATGTGGCTAGGCCGGGTAGCGCCGGACCGAAGGACGGAGATTGATCAAGCCGTAACAAACTGGCCAGCCAGCTAGCTGCCCAACCCGGTCAGTCATCTGACTGAGGTGTCCAGTGGCGGAATGAATTGGTTCCGGACTGACTCCTCGTGTATGGTTTCGTCTCGATTGTGCCCCTATAGCTCAGTCGGTAGAGCGTCTCCATGGTAAGGAGAAGGTCTGCGGTTCGATTCCGCATGGGGGCTCGG
>JAISGZ010000006.1 GCA_031262845.1 Propionibacteriaceae bacterium
CGACCGTGTCGGCCCACACCGCTTCTGACTCGTTACCGGCCAGGTATTGATCAAAACCGGCCCAGACGCCGTCAGCGATGACAGTGCCCCACTGGCAGGTGGTTTGGAAGGTTTGATACTTCGACCGCAAACCCGACGGCCACCCACTCAACTCCGCGTCACCACCGCGGGACGCCGACGCGAACGAGCGTAGGTTCTCCGGTAACGCTGACGTCCGACCACTACCACCCGAACCCGTCAACGGTTGACGCTCGCCGGGAGTGACAGCGACCGCGTCGAACGTTGGTGGTGGAGTCACTTCCAGCGGGGGTTTGTCGGCCCAGAGGGCGTCTTTGAGGCTGCGGCCCCAATCCGACAGGGTGTCCCCGAACCCGTCATGGGATTCCAGATCAGCTTTCCGGTCGAGCCAGTCTTTGGCTTCATCACGGCGTTTTTGCTCCGCGCTGGCGGCTTCCGCCAACGTGCGGATGAACGAGGCGACCTGCCGCAACTGAGTCGCCAAATCTGTGATCGCTGATAGTTGGACCGACCCGTTACTGCGGAACAGGTTGGCGTAATAGCCTTCGAAACCGTCCAGGCCGGTGTTCCGCCAGGCTGACCGTGAACCCGTCTGATTCTCCACCGCCGACGCGGCCTGATCACAAGCCGAAGCCAAATCCTCGGCGTCTTCGTGGTTGAACTTGACCGGTTCCGAATTGGCTTGGTAATCCGAGCCTGACATCAACAACACTCCTTAACGGCGGAACCAGCGACTACAACGGTCACGGTTCGCACCGGGGTTATCTGGCTGCCGGGCGGCCGACCAGACAAAATTGAAAGATAAAGGAAATAGGGAAGGGAGAAAAGAGGCTTAGTCACCATAGCCACACCGCCTGATCGGCGCTTTCGGAGTCCGGAAGGTTAGCCGGTGACGATAACCGTGGCTGACTGATGAGGTAGGTCACGATAAATGAACCTCGCAATCTCGCCGCCACTTGATCGCCGTTGCGTGGTGAGCAGTTCACATTGAGTAATCCTCAAAGCGAAGACTCAGGGAACGATCAAGAGTCGAATTCGCCCAAACACTTAACATAATCACTTGCCAAAGGCATGTTTCGGGCGTCAAACCCAAGTGGACCAACGGCGCTGTGAACCAGTCGCGATCACACGCTGACCGACGGGGTTTGCCGAGAAAACCAACAGTCTCCCCGGCCAAAACCCGATCGGTCTTGGAGTGGGCTAGGCGCCGCCGCCAGCCTCAGCGATATTCGTCAACATCTTCGACAACTGATCACTCATCTGATTCAACTGAGCCTGAGCTTCCTTCAACTCCTTATCAGTCTTCGGCCAAATTTCCTGCTGGAACCGGGTCGGCTCAACACCATCAAAAAACGACTTATCCAACAAAATCGCAGCCTGCTTATTCAACGCCGAAATCACATTCGTGAAATCACCGGTGATAATCCCTTGCATAGCTCTAATCGCGGCAATCGCTTCCGGGCTAGAAACAGTACGGGCCATGAGAAAAACCTCAAATTCTTAGGTCGAAGGAAACTGGGCGGTCAAGATCATCAGTCACTACCGTTACCAGCAGGTTGCCAGCGACCCTACGACTGATTCATGGCCGTAGTCAACTCCATGTTGCTCGACCACAAGCCACCCTTACCACCATAGACAAACCTGAATTTCTCTAACGCTGGCTCTCCCTAACCGTAATAACCACCCGGCGGGCATGGAGTCGAGGAATAGTAGTCCGCGGCAGGACCACTGAAGAGCGGTGAAACCAGGCTCGTCTGAAACTAAAGTCGGTTGGCTGCCCGGTGTCGCCTCAGCGACTTTCGTCGGTGTGGGTCGGCTGACCACGGCCGGGTCTGAGTCTTGGTGATCCTGACAGTGTGGGCGGTGGGGCTGCTGTTGGCGGCGATCTGGCGAGCGCGCCGTCGCGACGTCTGAGGCAGCCGTTCGGTCAAAGAGACAATCTGCCACTGGCAGAAGTTGCCGCGAACCTCAGCCCTATGGGGCAGCGGTGCTCTGCGGGATCAGGGATAATCCGCGTTGTGACTCTCGTAGACCTTGGTATTCCCGGCGTCGTCTCGGCGCTCGACCATCATGACCTGGTCGCCCCGCCAGTAGCCAGCGCTTTGGCAGCCTGGTTGGCGGCCGACCCGGACGTCGCCCGCATCGGTGTCGTGGCGATCGACCCGGCCATCGCCGACACTGCCGCCTTCGTCGCCCATTACCAGGTGCCAGCTGACAGCTCGATCAACTGTGTGGTGGTCGAGGGGGTGCGCAACGGTCAGTCACGGGTGATTGCCGCCTGTATCCCGGCCGACACCCGGGCCGACGTCAATCAATTGATCCGCAAACGGCTCGATGCTCGCAAATGCTCCTTCATGAAGATGGACGACGCGGTGGCCGGCTCCGGCATGGAGTACGGCGGTATCACACCGATTGGTCTACCGGCTGACTGGCAGGTATTGATCGACGCCCGGGTGGAGGGTTTGGACGCCGTCATCATTGGGGCGGGGATCCGGGGGGCCAAGTTGATTGTGCCGGGTGCGCTGCTGGCACGGCTGCCAGGAGCTGAGGTGGTTGAAGGGCTGGGGAAGCCGGCGTAGCGGTCATCCCGGGCCTAGTGGTCATCCACGGCATGGTGGCTATCTGTGACCCAGTGGCCAATCCAGGCGCGCTGGTGCGAACCGGTCGCCGCCAGCGGACAAGCAATTCGACGGCGGCGATGGCGAGCACCAGCTGCACTATTTGCAGGAGCACACCTTGCCAGCTGGTGGCCCCGGCGCTGCGGTCAAACATTTCACTGGTGAGCCCGGTGAAGGGGAGGGACGACATCCCCACCATGTTGTTGGCCAGGTGCAGGGCGATGGCCGCTTCCAAACCGCCGGTGCGCCAGGTCAGCCAACAAGCGGTCAGGCCGAAGAATGCGTAGAAGACGTTTTGGCCGACGTCCGTTGACAAGTGCAAGCCCATGAAAATCAGGGTCGAGGCGACGGCGCCGATGATCAGTCCGGTAGAGGGCTTGGCGCCAAAGAACGAGGTGACGCCCCGGAAGACAAGTCCGCGGCAGAGGTATTCCTCGGCAGCGGATTGGAAGGGGACGATGACGATGACGGTGATCAGGAGCAGCCAGGTGTCGGGTATTAAGCCGACGGTCTGTTCGCCTGCGATCACCGGGGACCACACCAGGAATCCCACGATGGCAATGCAGATGACGCCGATGACACCCACCACTGGCCCGAACCAGGCCCAGCGGAAACGGCCGGTGACGCTGCTGAGATAGCCCGGGCGTTGGCGCATGATGAGAAAAGAGAGCAGGAAACAGACCGGCAACAAGGCTCCCAGGGAAATGAAATTGGCGATGAAGATCTCTTTGCTGGCCATGAGTTGGGCCAGGAAGGCCTGAACGTCGAATTCCTCCAGACTGTCGGTCGCGCCGAAGAGAGCCTCGACATCCTCGGGGCTGGCGACGAACATGATGCCCATGGCTATCCCCAAGATGACAGAGCCGAGGATCTGCATGGCAGCGAAGGCCGCGATGACCAGGACGACCGGTTTCCACCCCCGCCAAGCGGGGGTGCGGTAGAACCGGGCATAGTCGGTCTCGGTCACCGGCAGTGCTGAGGGGGCTGGATAGGGCTGGAAACCAGGCGGTGGTCCACCTGGGTACGGCTGAGGCATTACCGGTTGAGCCACAAACGGTAGTGCCGCCACCGGCTGTGCTGCTATCGGCGGGGTAGACATCGGCTGGGCTGTCATCGGCGGGGCAGACGTCGGGTGGGCAAACGTCGGGTGGAGAGAGGCGGGCGGCTGGGCAGGAAGGCCACCGGCTGAAGGTCTGGCTGGAGTTGCCGAGGGGGGTGATTGAGGCATGAAGAAATTGTGACATAGGTTTCACTAGGAACCCTGTTTCATCGCGATGGCGAAACTGGTGAGAACCCAGGGGTTGTGGATAAGTAATTTGGTGGTGGGCGGGATGTTTGGTTTACTGGCTGACGAGCCCGATTGAGCGAGTTTCACTGTCCGGAATTCGTCTGACTGGGTTTGGTCCGCGTGATCTGTTTTATCCCTCCACATGAGAACAGTTGAGACTATGTTCCCTCCATCGGCCTTCGGCCATCACACCAACCATCAATCCCAGTCCTCGCTTCAGACATCGCCCGCCAGTGACCGCGTCGTTTTCGGACGCAGGAAACGGACCGACGGCGGCCGCTTCATCCCTCAGGTCGAGGCGTCGCCCGCAGGCGCGGAGCTCGGTTCTGTCAAGGTTCAGCCCCATCGAGCTGAAGTCAGCGTCGCGCGTAGACGCAAGTCCCGATTGTGGGCCTGGCCTTTGTTGTTACTGCTGGGGTCTGTGGCGACCGGAGGACTGGCGGGGTGTTCGGATTCGACGCCTGAACCGGTGTCGTCGAGTGTGATGCCCATTGCGGCCTCAACGCCAACCCCTACGCCGACACCAACGCCGAGTATGCCGGTGCGGGTGGCAGATGATCCGACGTGGACGGCTAACCAAGTGGCGGCGGTTCACGCGGTGGATGCTTACTACGAGGTCGAGAGCACGATTTGGAAAGACCCGGCGAACGCTGATCTGTTGTTGTTGCCATCGGTGGTGACGGATCCTCAATACACGAAAGACCTCGATGCCTTCTTATGGATGGCCAGTGTTGACCGCCGGATAACAGGGACGGTTATCCCGGTAGCTCGGACGGTCAGTCCAGAGACGGTTGTTTCTGGGCGGCCTGAGATAACAGTCTGGCAGTGCCAAGAAGACGAGCCAGGTGGCGAAGTGATTGAAAAAGGAGCCACGTTGCCGGCGGGGAATCCTCGGGTCGAATACATGTTCGCGGTGCAGTGGGTTGAAGAAGATCAAAGATGGCTTGTCGCGCATCAGGAGAGAACAAAGGATATTTGTTAATCATGAAGCCGCACAGTCTCATCCGAAAAGGACTCCTTGGGATTGTCTTCGCAATCCCCATCATGCTGATCATCGCGCCTACCGCATTTTCCGATTACGGCACCCAACCGTTTCGGGTAGAGGTGACTGTTCCTGGTTCTGGCCAGGGAAATGAAGGCCAGCAGGCAGGTTCGTCTGGCGGTTGTGTTGCTGGTGATGGTTCTTCGATTCCGTGTACCGATCAGCTCGGTGGGAGTTGGAATGGCAATTGTTACGAGAGCTTGCTGGCCGACAGCATTGACGATCCGATGGGGTGGTATCAGCAGCAGCTGAATCATGTTCGCAAGAGTGAAGGTGTCCTGTTGCGCTGTGTCCCCTTAGGTGGTGGTGTGGCGTCGTTGTTATGGCGAGCGACAGCGGAACCACCACCATCGACCCAAGAGCTAACAGAAGCCGCCCGACTAGTCGTCGAAGGCACGATCACCGCTCCAGAAATCGGGATTTACCCCGATGATCTGCTGGAAGTCGACCCTGAGAATTGGGGGATTGTTGGTTTCCCGACTTGGTTCTGGGCCAAAAACCCCAGCCCTGACTACACAACCGAGAAAGTCCAAACCACCAGCGTCCGTGGTCACACGCTGCGGGTGACGGCGAAGTTTAATTACAGTCACTGGGACCCCGGCGACGGCGGCCGAGCGATTACCTGCGATCTGGGGACGGAAGCGATTGGCGTAGACAGTCCCCAACGCTCCCCATCAGGCTGTGATCACATCTACACCAAGGTTGGTGTGTATACAGTCACGGCGACTTGGTATTTCACGGTCGACTGGTCCGGCGCTGGCCAGGAAGGCTTCTTCGACGTCTCGGTTGACCGAACCGGTACCTATCGGGTCGAAGAAGTCCACATTGTCAACGTCCCACCACGGTAAAGACCCCAAATTACGTGATGAAACTCGAGCGACCTCCGTATCACCGGTCGTGAAGGTAAGGATGGCTTCGATGAGCTACCCGGCTGTTGTCACACGAGAAGGTTCGGAATGGCTGGGAGAAGTTCCCGGCTTGCCGGGTGCTCATACTTCGGCGAGAACGTTGGCTGGTCTTGACCGAGGAATGCGTGAAGTCGTTGTTTTGTCTGCTGACCTTACCGACGCGGCTTTGTCGGAGATTGAGTTCGACTGGGATTTCAGTGCTGTCGATGAGACCGCAGTTAAGGCAGCCCGGATCGCCCCTAAGTGCCGTGATATCGCCGAACTTGAAGAGATCAGCGCCGAGGAGACAGCTGCCGCTGCTCGGGAACTGAAAAGTCATGATTGGTCAGGGCGTGATTTGGCTGGAGCGTTGCCGAAACCGGATCGGCCAGTCACATTAGACGAAATGGACAAGGCCATCGCGGCTGCCGCCGCTGGGACTGATGAGTGATCGGGTTGGAAGCCAGGGAGATAGCGCGTTGGCGCAAAGATGAATAAGCGTGGACCAAGGCGCTGGTAAGCAACCGCTATTTTACGGGATGCGCGCTCGAACTAGGAGGGGACTGGTGGAAATGACTTACCAAGTAGTAGCCGATCCGGAAGGCCGCTATTGGCACGTTCGTGTGCCCGCTATCAACCGGTCGACTCAGGCTAGGAACATTAAAGAAATTCCCGTCATGGTCACCGATCTGATCGAGATCATAACCGGGGAAACTAACCCCGAACTCAGCGTTGAATTGCCCCTCCGTAACGCCTAAATCGACAAATTGTCGGTCGGTGCGCGGAAGGCTCTCTCGTTCAGCGGTGTCAACCTGTGTTGTCCGACTCGGCGGCCTGTGAGGCGGCCTGTGAGTTGGTCGATGGCTGATTCCCATGGTGACGGCTGAGTACTCAACCTTCGAACCGAAGATCGTGGCGGTGTTTGTCGAAGCCAGAGGCTGATTTGTTAAAAATGGCGTGCCAAAAGGGTAGGGGTTTTGGCTCATCGATGTGCCAAAAGGGGAGAGGTTTTGGTTCGGCAGCGTGCCAAAAGGGGAGGGGTAGCGTCTGATTTGTGGTTGGCCTTGACCCTTACTTGGTGTGAGAAACGTGGTGGCTGATCGTTTGACTGGCTAATTGACGATCATGGTGGTGTTGGTCAAAGCGATTGACCAGTTAGTCATGCCAGCTGTGAGAATGTGATCACGTCAGCTAAAAACTGTCACCGAGCGACAACTGCTGAAGTTCTTTGCGTCTTAGTTCCAGGGTCACCATGGTTTCGAACATGGTGCGGTAGTTGGCTTCGTTGGTCAGCGGGTTGGTCCGTTGCATGGTGGATTTCAGCTGGCTGATCTGGCGTTGGAGTGCCAGCAATTGGAGTTTGGCGGTGTACTCCTGGACGTAGGTCGGGTCGGGGTCACCGGCGACTGGTTCGACGGCCAGTTGGATGGCCCATTGGCGCAGGCCGTCGGGGAGGGCCACGAGGACACGCTGTGACCAAGTGGCGGCAGGTTCGGAGGCGGTGGCGGTGATGGCTTGGTAGACGGCCTGGTAGGCCGGGGCGGAGAAGTCGTCCGGTGTGACTCCGTTCCACGGTGGGGTGGCGGCGAACAGGGCTGGGTGTTGGACCATCAGTTTGAGGGTGTCGCGTTCGACGCTGAGGTCGCGGTCGTCGGCTGACGGTAGGGGGAAAGCGAGTTGGGGTTCAGGCGAGGTCTCGGCAGTCATTGAAGCTGGATCGGTTGGGTTGTCGCTTGCGGGTCCGGGGTATGGTGCGGCGCCTGGGTTGGGTTGGGACGAACCGCTGGGGTGGGACGAAGCGTTGGGCTGGAACGAACTAGTGGGATGCGATGAAGCGCTGGAGTGGGGCGAAGTACCTGGTTGAGACGAAGCGTTGGGGTGAGACGAGTTGCTGGGATGAAACGAACCGCTGGGGTGCGATGAGGCGGTGGAACGGGGCGAGCCGCTGGGTCGGGACGAACCGGCGAGTTGAGACGAACCGGGCGTGTTTCTTCCGGACGCCGGAGCCGGACCGGACCTGGAACCAGCACCACCCGACCGACGCTGACGCGAAGCCTGGCTGACGATCCGGCGGACCTCATCAACATCCAAACCGGCTAGCGAGGCCAACTCGCGTAAATACCCTTCGCGCAGTGAATGATCACGCACCGAGATGATCAGCCCGGCGGCTTCCCGGACAGCACCGATCCGGGCGTCAACCCGATCCAGGTCGTATTTGCTGAGGACATTGCGCATGACGAAGCGATAGAGCGGCACCCGGCTGCCGATCAGTTCACGTAAGGCGGCGTCGCCTTGTTGCAGCCTCAAATCGCACGGGTCGAGGCCACCGGGTTCGACCGCGACGTAGGTTTGGGCGGCGAAGTGGGCGTCGCCGGCGAAGACTTTGAGGGCGGCGTTCTGGCCGGCGGCGTCGCCGTCGAAGGTGAAGATGACTTCGCCGTGGAAAGCGTCGCCGCCCATCAACCGCTGGACCAGGCGGGCGTGGTCATCGCCGAAGGCCGTGCCACAACTGGCGACGGCGACTTCGATCCCGGCCAGGTGACAGGCCATGACATCGGTGTAGCCCTCGACGATGACGGCTCGCTGTTGCTTGCCGATGGCGCTGCGGGCCAGATCGAGGCCGTAGAGGACGTGGGACTTCTTGTAAATCGGGGTTTCCGGGGTGTTGATGTATTTGGCCGGCAGTCGGTCGTCGTCGAACAGGCGCCGGGCGCCGAAACCGAGCACGGTTCGGCCGGCGTCCCGGATCGGCCACAACAGGCGCGACTGGAAATAATCCCAGCCACCACGCCGGGTCAGCCCGGCCGTGATCAATTCCTCTTCGCTGAAACCCCGTTGCCGCAGGTGGTTGGTCAAGGCCCGGCCGTCGCGGGGGGCGAAACCGACCCCGAAGTGTTCAGCCGACGCTTGGTCAAAGCCGCGGCCGGTCAGGAATTGCCGGCCGGCGACAGCTTCGGGGGAGCGCAGGGCGGCGGCGTAGAAGTCGGCCGCAGCGGCGTTGGCCTCGACCAGTCGGACCCGGTTGGTGGCCGGTCCAGCTGGGCGGCCGGAATCGTCGTAGCGCAGTTGCAAACCATATTTCGTGGCCAGGAACTCGGCCGCTTCGGCGAAGGAAAAGTTGTTGATCTCGCGGACGAACGTAAAGACGTCGCCACCCCGGCCGCAGCCGAAGCAGTAGAACAGTCCGCGGGCCGGCGTGACCGTGAAACTTGGCGTCTTCTCGTCGTGGAACGGACACAGCCCCGACAGCGAACCGGCCCCGGCCCGGCGCAGTGTCACCCAACCCGACACGACGTCATCGATCCGGGCGCGCTGGCGCACCTCGTCGATGTCGTCTTGCAGGATTCGCCCAGGCACGACAGGCAGTCTACGGGCAGTCGGAAACCTCGCCCAGCCGACAGATGAGCCGTTGTCGCCGGACGTTGATTGGTCGAGAGGTGTTTGGACGAAGTGGGGTTCGGGTCTGAAAGTCGGGGCACCTATTCGTGACGGCGTCGAAAGCGGCCATCCGACGAGCAGAGTTCGAATCCGACAGAGTCGGCCGTGTTTTCACCGGCAGGCCTAAGGAACGATCCAACAAGGGCTGAGTAATCTTCGCAATACCGGTTTCGACACCGGCTCATCGTCATTCGATGGTGTGAACACGCCGACGTGATCACGAAATGAGACACCGCCATGTCGCCGACTCAAACGCCGCTGGCCCCCCAGTGGTCGGAAATCTTCGCGGACCAGCTGGCCGACCGGCCGATTGACCGCGTCGCCAAAGCCCACGACGCTTCCCACTACCTACTACGTCCTCAAGGCGTACTGAAACCGCGCCACCTTGATGACATCGCGGCCGCCCTCAAGATCGCTCATTCGACCGCCACACCGGTCACCTTCCGCTCCGGCGGCTCGTCGCTATCCGGGCAAGCCGGCGGCAGCGGGATCATGATCGACGTCCGCCGCCACTTCCAACAGCTCAGCGTCCAAGACGGTGGCGCCCGTGTTGTCTGCGATCCCGGTTTGACGGTCCAGGCTGTCAACGCCTATTTAGCGCCTTACCAGACCATGTTGGGCCCGGACCCGGCGAGCCAGACGGTGGCCACGGTCGGCGGCGTGGTGGCCAATAACTCGTCCGGGATGGCTTGCGGCATCGACTTCAACACCTACCAGACGATTTCCTCGCTGGTCGTCGTCTTGCCTTCCGGCACGGTGGTCGACACCAGCCGCAGCGACATCGACGAATTCCTGCGCGATCGGGAGCCGAAGTTATACGCCGGGTTGGCCCAACTGCGGGACCGGGTACGGGGCAACCAGGATTCCCTGGCCCGGATCCAGCACCAGTTCTCGATGAAGAACACGATGGGCTACTCGGTCAACTCCTTCGTCGATTTCGACCTAGTGAGCGATATCTTCACCCACCTCATGGTCGGCTCCGAAGGCACCCTCGGTTTCATCGCCGAGGCCTGTTTCCAGACCATCCCGGTGCAGCCGAAGACAGCCACGGCTTTGTTAGTTTTCCCCCATTTGACGGCCGCCACCGATGCCCTCAGCGCCCTGTTGAGCACCGGTGCCCGGACCTTGGAACTGATGGACCCGGCCTCGATCCGGGCGGCCGCCGCAGCCGCCCCAGCCGACGACCCGATCCGAGCCGTGACCGATCCGCAAGCGACCACGCTGTTGGTCGAATTGCGAGCCACCGACGACGCCGAGTTGGCGGCCAGCCGCCAGTTGATGGACCAAGTCGTGGCCCAGCTCAACCTCGTCACCCCGGCCCGGTTCACGAGCGACCCGGCGGTTCGAGCCGAACTGTGGGCGGCCCGGAACGGGCTCTATACGACAGTGGCCGGGGCCAGACCCCCGGGAACGACCGCGCTGTTGGAGGACATCGCCGTCCCGCTACCAGAATTGTCCGACACCTGTAACGACTTGACCCAGCTGTTCAACGACCACGGCTACGGCGACGGTGTGATCTTCGGCCACGCCAAAGATGGCAATGTCCATTTTATGATTTCGCTGTCCTTCGACAACGACAACGAACTCAACCGTTACGACCGCTTCACCGATGACATGGTCGATCTGGTGCTCGCCCACCACGGCACGCTGAAAGCCGAACACGGGGCCGGCCGGATCATGGCGCCCTTCGTGCGGCGTCAATTCGGCGACGAACTCTACGACGTTATGCGTCAGATCAAACAACTGTTCGACCCCCAGGCGGTGCTGGCGCCGGACGTTTTGCTGACCGACAACCCCCGCAACCACCTCGAACACCTGAAAACCGTGCCAGTCGTCGATCCGGCTTTCGACCGCTGTGTGGCTTGCGGTTACTGCGAGCCGACCTGTCCGGCCCGGGACCTGACGACGACGCCGCGGCAGCGGATCGCCGTCTTGCGGACCCTGGCCAATCCGGCTGAACCGGAGCGGGCCGAGATCGCCCGTGATGTCGCCTACGACGTCGTCGAAACCTGTGCCGTCGATTCGATGTGTGTCGAGACTTGCCCGGTCCACATCGACACGGGCGTGATCATGAAAGGCCAGCGGGCGCTCAGCCACGGCCCGGCGGTCCAGCAACTCGGACGCCTGGCGGCCGACCATTGGGGTGGGGCGGTGACAGCGGTTCGGGAAGCCCTGACCGTGGCCGAACCGCTGCCGAAAGTGCCCTTGACGGCGGTCACGAAACTGGCCCGGAAGATCGTGCCGACCGAGTGGATGCCCCAAGTCGAAGCCGATTTGCCCCAGCCTGGACGGCCGCGAGTTGGTCCCCGCCTGACCGGGGCGGACGATCCTGCGCCCGTGGTCGGGGTCTACTTCGAGGCCTGTATCAATTCGATCTTCGGCGGCGCGGAAGCGGCCAGCCTCGGCGTTCGTGGCGCGGTCCGGCAGCTGGCGGCCGCGGCCGGCGTGCAACTCCTGACACCGCCCGACATCGGCGGGCTTTGCTGTGGCACGGTCTGGGAATCGAAAGGCCTGACCAACGGCCGTCAGGCGATGGCTCGACGAGTGGTCGACGGTCTCTGGGAAGCCAGCGAGCAAGG
>JAISGZ010000121.1 GCA_031262845.1 Propionibacteriaceae bacterium
TATCTCCGTAGTTACGGTTTGACGATGTTGCTTGGCCTAGTGGCCGCCGGCGTCGTCCTGATCCTGACCCAACTGGTTTAGAGGGGGTGGTGGAGATGTCCTGGTTGACAACAGTCCTGGCCGTGCTGCCACTAGTGGGCGCACTGCTGGTACTACCGTTGAAAGGCCCGATCGTCCGTTGGGTCGGCTTAATGGCGGCGCTCCTGACGCTCGTCGTCAGCGTCTTCGTGGCGGTTTTCTTCCGTTTCGGTACCAGCTTGCTGGCCGATGATTTCGTCCCGGCTGATCTCGATGTGTCCTATGAGTGGCTGTCGGCGCTCGGCGTTTCCTACGACCTCAAGCTCGACGGTATGGGCCTGGTCATGGTGCTCTTGACCGGTTTCCTGGTGCCGCTGGTCTTGATCGCCGAATGGAAAACCGGGACCGATGAGGTCAATCCGGCCGCCGACCCGGCTGACTCGAGCAATCCCAGGCCGTGGAGTGGCAAGGCCTATGTGGCCCTGATCTTGTTGGTCGAGTCGTTCAGTTTGTTCGTCTTCCTGGCTGGCGACGTGCTCTTGTTCTACATCTTCTTCGAAGCCACCTTGATCCCGATGTACTTCCTGATCGCCGGCTTCGGATCCGATCGAGCGGCGGCTCGCAAGGCGGCCTTGAAGTTCGTCCTGTTCGGTTTGGCCGGTGGTCTGATCATGTTGTTCGGCGTCGTCGGAACGGCCGCGCTCAGCGCTGACGCCATGGCCGACGGTTCGATCAGCCTCAATATCGCCACCTTGGCCAGCCTCGATCTCAGCGGTTCGGTCCTGGCCAAGATCGTCTTCCTGGCCTTCTTCGTGGCCTTCGCCCTGAAAGCGCCGATGGTGCCGGCTCACACCTGGTTGCCGGCCGCGGCCGCTCAGTCGACGCCTGGTGGGGCGGCGCTGATGGTGGCGGTGCTGGACAAACTCGGCACCTTCGGCATGATCCGCCTCTGTCTCGAATTGTTCCCCGGCGAAGCCAAATGGGCCACGCCCGTCATCGTCGTGCTGGCCTTGATTTCGATCTTCTACGGTGGCCTGGCGGCGGTCGGTCAGAAGAACCTGATGCGGCTGGTGGCGTTCACCTCGATCAGCCACTTCGGTTTCATGGTGCTCGGTATCTTCGCTCTGACGACGCCAGCCCTGACCGGTTCGATCTTCTACATGGTCAACCACGGTCTCGCCACCGGCGCCCTGTTCCTGCTGGTCGGCTATCTCATCAAACGCCGTGGCTCGGCCGATATCTCGGCCTTCGGCGGGGTGGCCAAGATCGCCCCGGTGGCCGCCGGGTTTACGCTCCTGGCCGGTTTGGCCGGCTGTGCGCTGCCAGGGACGTCGAGTTTCGTTTCGGAATTCCTCATCATGGCGGGTACTTGGCCTCGCTTCCACGTCGTCGCCGGGATCGCGGCCGTGGCCACGGTCTTGGCCGCGCTCTACATCTTGTGGATGTATCAGCGGGTTATGACCGGCCCCTTGGATGACGATGTCAGGCAGGCCATCGGCGGTGATCTGACGTGGCGGGAGCGGCTGGCGGTTGTGCCCTTGCTGATCGCCATCGTCGGCTTAGGTTTCTTCCCCCGTCCGGCCCTCGACATCATCGAGCCGACGACAGCGGAACTGATGGTGACAGTGCAGGCCACCGATCCGGCGGTTGTGGTTGACCTGGAAGGAGTCGACTGATGGTGACCTTGCTTGAGTTCACGGCGCCCAGCATCGACTACGCGCGCTTGGCCCCCTTTCTCATCGTCATCGGGGCAGCCTGTTTGGGAGTCCTGATCGAAGCCTTCGTGTCCCGTCAGTGGCGGCACGAAGTCCAAACCGGCTTGGCCGTCTTGGCTCTACTGGGTGCTGGCGCGGCGATCGTTCTCAACTGGGGCGAGCCCTACGGCTTGGTCGATCCGGTCCCCGCCAGTGACCTCGTGGCTTACGCCACCGGTTCGGTCATGGTCGATCACTGGTCCCAGGTCTTCTGGTTAGCCTTGGTGGTGTTCGGCTTGCTGGCCCTGCTGCTGTTCTCCGAGCGGGTCGCCTACGGTGGTCAGACCGCCTTTACGTCGGCCGCCGCGGCGATCCCTGGTTCACGCCTGGAAGCCGAGTCGACGGTGGCCCGCAAACACCACAGCGAGGTCTTCCCTCTGGCTTTGTTCTCACTGGCCGGCATGATGTTGTTCGTTGCCAGCGAGGACTTGCTGGTGATGTTCGTGGCTCTGGAAATCCTGTCCTTCCCGCTCTACGTGCTGGCGGCTTTGGCTCGCCACCGGCGTTTGGCGTCCCAAGAGGCGGCGCTCAAGTACTTCCTGCTGGGGGCGGCCGCTTCTGGGATCTTCCTCTTTGGGATGGCCTTGGTGTTCGCTTACGCCGGGACCTTCGACCTCGAGACCTTGTCCCTGACCGTGACCGGTGGGGGCGAGTCGCAGGCTCTGTTGCTGGCCGGGCTGGGGCTGATGGCTGTCGGCTTGTTGTTCAAGGTCGGGGCGGTGCCGTTCCACTCCTGGGTGCCGGATGTCTATCAAGGCTCCCCGACTCCTGTGACCGCTTTCATGGCCGTCTGTGTCAAGCTGACCGCCGTGGCTGGGATGTTGCGTCTGTTCTACGCCGGCTTCGGTGGGGCGCTGTGGACCTGGCGGCCGCTGTTCATCGTCGTTGCGATTCTGACAATGGTCATCGGCGCCGTCGTGGCGATCGTTCAAACCGATGTCAAACGGCTGTTGGCCTACTCGTCGGTGACCCACGCCGGGTTCATCCTGGTCGGTGTGACCGGGGCCCTGGTCTTCCGGGGAACCGATCCCACGACTGGCATGTTGGACCTGTTCGGTTTCGGTTCCGTCGGTTCGATCATGTTCTACCTGGTCGCCTACGGCTTGGCCACGCTCGGCTGTTTCGCGGCCGTCACCTTGGTTCAAACCAGTGGCCGGGAAGCCACCAGCCTCGACGCCTGGTCCGGTTTGGGGCGGGCTTACCCGTGGTTCGGGGCGGTCATGGTGATCTGTCTGTTGAGCCTGGCAGGGATTCCGTTGACGGCTGGTTTCGTCGGCAAGTTCGCCGTCTTCACGGCCGCTTGGCGCGGTGGTCTGTGGTGGCTGGTGTTGATCGCCGTGGTCTTGTCGATCGTCGCGGTCTACATCTACTTCCGGGTCATCGTGGCCATGTTCTTCCGGCCCCGCGTTGACGACGTCGAAGTCAAACGGCCGGGACCGGCCACGGTGGTCGTCATGCTGGTGGCCGTCGTCGGTACCCTCGCCTTGGGCTTGGTGCCCGGTCCGCTGGTCGATGTGCTGTCCCAGTTGTCGACTTTCCTGACCGAGCTCTGAGTCAGCGTCTGCGGGGTCAACGGTTTCGCTTGAGCGGTCGTTGACCTTGACGACACGGCCGGTTCGGGTCGGGGATGTCTCTCAACGATCCGTGATGGTTCGGTGTCAGAAATTCGCCAAACCAGTCGTCTGAGGCGCTAATCCATTGGAGCGTTGGTGCGACTAACCCAGGTTCCATCCAACCCACGAATTTGTGGCGCGGAACATGAACGGGTCGCAACTGGTGCGAACTGAGGAACCCTGTGGTTGACGGAGGGGGATAGCGGGCCGCGAGATCGACCAGATTGAGTCTTGTGGTTGAGCCCTAAGTGCCGATCGGGCCTGTCATCATCTAGGGTTAGCCCGACGGGATGGGGGAAATCGATTGCTCATGACAGACGACGCCACACTAGCCACTCCGGAGGCCGACTTCGGGGATTGGGGCCGTCGTCTCTTAGAAACGATCGAAACCCGCCTAGCCCAAG
>JAISGZ010000144.1 GCA_031262845.1 Propionibacteriaceae bacterium
GTTGGCGGGGGTCGGAAGCCGATGATGTTGTTGCTGACGGTTTGAATTTGCGGGCCACTGACAAGGAAGGTCTCGCAGAACGGCAGGTAGAGCTCCTGCTCAGGCGTCAGCGGGTTGACCGTCGGACTGGCGGTTAACGGAGCTGGGGCCGAACTGGGCGCTGCCGAACTCTCACTGGCGGCAGTCGCGGCCTCAGTCGTCTCGGGTGCGCTACTGGCCGTCTCGGTCGGTGTTTCTTCGGCGCTGGCTGACGAGCTCGAACTTGCCGTCACGGGTGGCTCGTCGGCCTCGCCGGTTTGGCTGAGCCAGATGATGATGACGGCGGCCACCACGACCAAAGCGGCGGCGATCGCGCCCACGATCAGCCACAGACGTTTATGCGACGCCGGTGGGGTCGGACTGGCCGGGGACAAGGGCTCGGCCGGAGACGAGCTACTCGTCGTCGGCTCATCCGTTACTGCCGTGTCCAGTTCCTCCGCGTCTATGTTCTCCGCGTCTAATAATTCCGTGGTCGCCGTTGGATCGTCAGCGGCTGGCGTGGTGGCTCGTTGACGTGGGCCATCGGCGGCCAGCGACGAACGGCCGGGGATCGACGGCCGGGGACGTGAGGCCGGGCCCCGAGGTGGCGTGACGTCACCGGGATCGAGGATTCGGGTCGGTGTGGCGTCGGCTGGTGACGCTGCCGGGTCGGCCCCGGCTTGAGGCCGGCGGGTCCGATCGGCCGGTTGAGGTGGCCGTTGGCCTTGGGGACGGCTGGCCCGGTTAGCAGGCGCCGGTTGACCAGAGGCTGTGGCCGGTTGCTGGTGGCGCGGCCGAACCTGACGCCCTGAGGGGTCGCCGGCTGAACCGGCGGCCGTCGATGATGCTGGGTCAGTCGGTTGTGATTGGGGACCGCGAGCGGCTGGCCGGGAAGCGGCCGGCGGCCGGGCTGCTGACTCAGGGGCCGGGCCGCTTGGGCGAGGGCGAGCTGCCAATGAATCCGCGGCGACGGGCCGGGCGGCGTTGGCAGCAGGCCGGGTCGGCCGGTTGCCGGGACGAGGTGCAGCTGAGCCAGTGCTGGGCGAGCCGGTCGAATCATCGCTGTGAGGTCGTGATGACCGGGAGGGCGGACGGGCGCCAGCCGTGAACGTGGCCGCACCATCAGCTCCGGCTTGGGGCCGGTGAGGCCGGCCGGTGGCTTGAGGCGGTCGTTGGCCTTGGGGACGGCTGGCCCGGTTGGCGGTCGGAGGTTGACCGGTGGCCGCTGTCGGTGGCCGGTGCTGGGCCGAGCGCTCGGGGCGGCCGGCAGAGCCGGTTTCGGCCGCTGGCGCTGGATCGGCCGGTTGTGGTCGGGGACCCCGGGAGGTTGGTCGAGCGGCGGCCGGGCGGCTGGCTGATTCGGGTCCGGCGCCACTGGGACGAGGCCGAGGCGCCGATGAATCAGCGGCGGCCGGTCGGGCGGCGCTGGCACCAGGGCGAGTCGGCCGGTTAGCGGGACGAGGTCGGGGCGCGGGCGCACCAGAGGTGGCTGAGCCGGTCGAATCGTCGCCCTGAGGGCGCGGTGAGCGGGCAGGCGGGCGCGAACCAGCGGTGGAGGCAGCCGGGCCATCAGCGCCGGCCTCGGGACGGCGTGGTCGGTCGGCGGGCGCGGGCCCAGCTGGCCGACGCTGAGCGCCGGACGGAGGTTGGGGCTGTTCAATCACGCGCCACAGCCTAGCTCGCTTGACCGAATCTCGTCTCAGCTTGTCGTCAAGGATTCATCGATTAGCCACGGTCACGACACGACGGACGATCAACAGTTTTCGAAGACGCCCCAGACGGCAGGCTTCGCGCGAGTTCCACCTGATCCGGAAGGCTGGGCGTGGAGGCTACGCAAGCCAAGTTCCGGTCGCCGCTGGAATTAGGTATTCAGGACACTCGCTGGGGTGTTCAGTCACACGGCTCACGGTCACCGCACGCTGGTGTCGTTCTCAAAATGCAACTGGCTGGCCACATCAAGTGTGACCAGCCAGCTAGCGGTAAAAATCAGCGCAAGTCTTCAGGTGGTGGAGTCTTCTTACTGAAAGCGCCGACGATGGTGTCCAAGCCGGTTGTGGATTCGCCTTCCAACGGCAGGACAATCCACAACAGAACGTAAATTAAGACGACCGTGCCGAAGGTGAACAGGGCGATGACCGCCGTGATCGCCCGGATGACGCCGGCATCCCAGCCGGTGAAGTTGGCGATCCCACCACAGACGCCAGCCAAAATTTTGTTACTCCGGGAGCGAGTCAGTGAACCAGTAGCCATGATCTTTTCCTTTCTTTTTGGGGACTGAAGCGAGTTGGGATTAGCGGCGTAATCCCAGCAGCGCCAAAACTGCCAGCGCGATCAAGATGACCGGCACAATGACCGGAATCAGGGCGCTGGTTAAACCAATAACGATAGCGAGTACGAGACCGCCCGTGATGAGCAGGCAGAGCAGACCGAGTAGGAAAGCCGCCAGATCACGCCGCCGCCAGCGGGCTCGCCGTTTCATCGGGCGGCCTTGGAACGGGCTCGGCGCTGAAGCGCCTGGCTGATCAAGTTGTTGACGGCGCGGGTGGCCATGGTGACGGCGACGGCGGTGAGAACACTGGTGACGATACGACGGGGCATGATGGGCCTTTCGGTTGTGGTTGAGGACAGGGTTTAGAGAAAGTGGAGGAGATGGGCCAAGAGTAGAGCGCCGGAGCTGACGGCGACCAAGCCGCCAGTCGTGGGAGCCAACCAGCCAGGGCGGCCGGTCCACGGTGATACGACCAGTCCGACTCCGAGCAGACCGCAGACCGTGGCCGCGATTGGCACCAGGTCGGCGCCCGTGAAGTCACCGACTAAACCGGCCCAGATGGCGCCCGCGGCCACCAGCGAGATGACGACCAACCAGCCCATGAGGACCGGCCGGGGTTTGATAGCCACGTCCGTGGCCGTGGACTTGGCGACCACCGAGTTGGTTTCCGGGAGGAAGGCTGTCACGACCAGGTTGGGGCTGGCCGTGGCCAGGTCGGTAGACAGGCGGGGGTTGTCGGTCTGGCTGTCCCACGACAACGACAGGCCGTGACTCGGTGTATTGGCTGACAGCGCGGAGGCAGAAGCGGAAACCGAGGCCGATGGCAAGGAGTTGGCCGACGGTGAAGCGGCGGCACCAGCTGCCGGACCGGCGATCGGACCTCCCGCTGAGTTGTACCCGCTGGCGACTGGGGCCGATCCGGGACTGGTCGATCCGGCCCGGGCCAACCCGAGGTCACCAGTTCCGGCGTTGAACGAGACCGAGAGGGCGGCTCCGGTCGAACCGGTTCCCGGCCGGGCCGAGCGGTCAGCCGAGGTGACAGACGGACTGGCGTCACCACCGTGATTGGCCTGGTCAGAACCAGTCTGACCGGAATCAGAAGCTGCCGGATGAGAAGCCGGGTTAGAACCCGCTGAATAGGAATCGGTGGCGCCAAGTGGAGCGGCCGCTGGGGGCGCTACGGCGTCAGCGCTAGCGCCGAACGTGGACGGGGTCGCTGGGGCTTCCGGGCTAGCTGGTGAGAACGAGTCAGGGCCAGCGTGCGCCGGCGTTGGCGCCGTCCGTCCCCAGCCGGCTTCCGGGCTAGCTGGTGAGGACGAGTCAGGGCCAGACGACGGGGTGTCCAACGGTGACGCGACCGCTGCGGCCGCCGCCGAGGCGGACCAAGTCGGGGAAACCAGTGGCGCCAGTTGCTCAACTGGCTGGGCGGCCGGCATGAAACCACCGACCTCAGGCTCCAGGTTGAGCGACTCGACCAGCGAACTGGGCAGCCTGGAGCCCAGCGCGGGTTGATCGGCGGCCTGCTGGATTTGCTGTAAACGACCTTGCCAAGCTGCCATTGCCTGGTCGAATTCAGGGGTCGAGGGCTGTCCGGAGCGGGTTTGGGTGCGGTAGACGACACGAGGACCGCGGCGTCTGAGGAATATCGCCAGGGCGATGACGATGAGGGCGATCCAAACCCAACTGAAACCACTGACGGCACTGAGCAACAAGCCCAGGCACAGCACGACGATGAACACGGTCAACAAGGGGCGTGACCGGCGGCGGCTGATCTGGTGGGCTTGCAGCTGCTGTTGCCAGGCCGATTCGGCTTGACGATCGGAGGGGATCAAGAGCCAGGCCAGGAGGTAGGCGATTAGTCCCAAGCCGTTGCTGGCCAAGATGATGATGGCGGCGCCGAAGCGCACCAAGCTGGAATTCAGGCCTAGTCGCTGAGCCAAAGCACCACAGATACCAGCG
>JAISGZ010000171.1 GCA_031262845.1 Propionibacteriaceae bacterium
GTGGTCGGGCGGTTCCACTCGATGAGAACCTGGGCAGTGACAACGTCGGTGTAGTCCAATTCGATCAGATTAGCGGTTGTGGCCTCAGTCGCTGTCCGCGACCGGGCCGACTTGGGCGCTGTGGCCTGGGCGGCTTCAAGATCCAAGGACACGGTGTCAGGTCCGGCGGTGATGATCCGACCACTGACTGTCGTGCCGTCGGTCCGGGTGGCGCTGACCAACCGGCCGGTGTTACGCCGCCAATGAGCCGGTTTCGTCAGCGGCCGGTCGATGCCGCGTGAGCTGACTTCGAGTACGTAAGGCCGCGAGCCCGTCACGTCGGTTTCGTCAAGGGCCTGGGACAGCGCCCGGGAGGCGGCTGTGATCTCGTCGATGTTGGGGCCGCGGCCTTCCGCCCCATCACCGTCAACCGTGACTTCGACCAAGTCCCGGCTGCCGGCTCGGCGGATTCGCAGATCATCGAGTTCGAGGCCGTGGTCGCGCAGCACCGGTTCGATAACTAGCCGCAACTGCTTTGCTTGCACGGTTGCCCCTTCTTCAACTGTCGAACGTCTCAGGACAGTCTACGGGGTGATACCGGGACGACGGACGAACCATCGGCCGCGACCGGGTGGTAATGCCCTGTCACGACATAAATCACGGATTCGCGGTGCCCGGTGGAGCCCCAGCGGTCACCACGAATCACACGTCATTAAAGACGCAACAGAGCACTGCCCTAAGCGTCAACCATGTGCCCCGACAAGAAGTCGGTGTAAGCCGGCAGATCCAACTGGCCGGAGCCACTGACGCCGATCAAGATGACCGGAGACTCGCCTCTTTCGGTGGCCAAACGAACTTGCCGCAGGGCCCCGGCGATGGCGTGATTGGACTCCGAGGCCGGGATGATGCCTTCGGCCCGGGCGAACAGAACGCCGGCTTCGAAGGCTTCCCGTTGTTTGATGGCGATGGCGTCGAGATGGCCCTCGTGGTAGCAGTGGGAGACCAGCGGCGCCATACCGTGGTAACGCAGACCACCGGCGTGAACTGGATCGGGCACGAATCCGGCGCCCAGCGTGTACATCTTGAGTTTCGGCGTCATCCCGGCCGTGTCACCGTAGTCGTAGCGGAATTCACCTTGAGTCAGGGACGGCGCGGCGTGGGACTCGCAAGCCGTGATCTTGACCTGCTGGCGACCCTCAAAATTCTCCCGCAGGAAGGGGAAAGCGATACCACCCAGGTTCGAACCACCACCGGCGCAGGCGAACAGATAGTCGACCTGGGGTTCCTCGAAAGCCGCGAATTGGGCTAGGGCTTCCAAGCCGATGATCGTCTGGTGGAGCAGAACGTGGTTGAGGACGGAACCGAGGGAGTACGAGGCGTTGGGGTCTTCGGCCGCGACTTCGACCGCTTCCGAGATCGCCATGCCAAGTGAACCGGGGGTGTCGGGGAATTCCTGGCGCAGTTTCCGGCCGACCGCCGTCACCTCGGACGGCGAACTGTAAGCCTTGCCACCGAAGACGGCCATTTGCGCGGCCCGGTACGGCTTGCTCTCGAAACTCGACCGGACCTGCCAGATGTCGCAGGTCAGACCGAAGTTTTCGGCCGCGAAGGCCAGCGCCGCACCCCATTGGCCAGCTCCGGTTTCGGTCGTCAAGCGGGTCCGTCCGGCCAGTTGGTTGAAGTAGGCCTGGGGCACCGACGAGTTGGCTTTGTGGGAGCCGACCGGCGACGCACCTTCATATTTGTAGTAAATCCGGGCAGTCGTGCCGAGAGCTTGTTCGAGCCGGTAAGCCCGGTAGAGCGGGGACGGCCGCCAGAGCCGGTAAATCTCACGGACGGCCGCGGGGATTTCAATCCAACGTTCGGCCGACATCTCTTGTTCGATCAGATTGTCGGGGAAAATCGCCGCTAAATCCGACGGCTGCAGCGGCTCATCGGTGGCGGGGTTGAGCGGCGGTGCCAGGGGCGTCGGGAGATCGGCGACGATGTTGTACCAATGGGTCGGAATCTGGTCTTCACCCAATGTGACTTTGTACAGATCCTGAGGCATGAGGCTTCCTTACCGTGTGTGCCGTGTGGCTGGCGTGGTCAGACGTGACGCAGGGAGTGTAACCGGTCTACACCACGGGCGCGAGCCGTTGACAAGAGACAGGTCGGGAGGCGGTCAGTTTGGGCTGAGGTGGAACTAGCAGAGAGATTCTCCCAAGCCGACAAGTCGGGTAACCTCCCACGGGTGCGATTTTCAACCCCGGAACCGGCGTATGACCTGACCTACGACGATGTCTTCATGACCCCTAGCCGTTCGGCGGTGGCCTCGCGCCTCGGGGTCGATCTGACATCGACCGACGGCCTGGGTCTACCGACGCCATTGATCGCCGCCAATATGACGGCGGTGTCGGGCCGGCGGATGGCCGAGACGATGGCCCGGCGTGGTGGTATCGCGATCATTCCGCAGGATCTACCCAGTGACATCGTGGCTGAGACGATCGCCCGCGTGAAAGCCGCCCACCCAATCTTCGACAGCCCGGTTCAGGTCTCGCCCTCCGACACGATTGGTGAAGCTCTGTCGGTCATTTCCCGCCGGGCCCACGGTTTCGTTATCGCTTTGGACGACGGCCGTCCGGTGGGGCTGATGACCGCCGCCGACGCCGCCAATCTTGACCGCTTCGCCCAGGTCCACGAAGCCATGATCAGCGATCTGACCTTGGTCGATCCGACCACCAGCCCGGCCGAAGTCTTCGACCAACTGACCGCTAACAAGCACAAAGCCGCTCTGGCCGTGGATGCTGAGGGGCGACTTGTGGGCGTCATGACCGTCAAGAGCGCTCTGCGGTCGGCCCTCTACCGGCCGGCGGTTGACGCCACGGGACGCTTACGGGTGGGGGCCGCGGTTGGTATTTCGGGTGATGTTGAAGCCCGCGTGACCGCCCTGATCGAAGCCCAAGCCGACGTACTCGTGCTCGACACGGCCCACGGCCACCAAGAACAGATGATCAGCGCCATCGCCCAGGCCCGCCGGATCGTCGACCAGCTGCCGTCGGACCGCCAGGTGACGCTGGTGGCGGGCAACGTCGTCACTCGTGACGGTACCTCCGACCTCATCGCGGCCGGCGCCGACATCGTCAAAGTTGGCGTCGGACCAGGGGCGATGTGTACGACGCGGATGCAGACCGGTGTCGGTCGCCCCCAGTTTTCGGCCGTCCTCGATTGCGCCGATGAAGCCCGGGCAGTCGGCAAGTCGATCTGGGCCGACGGCGGCGTCCGCCACCCGCGTGACGTGGCTTTGGCGCTGGCCGCGGGCAGCGGGGCGGTCATGGTCGGCTCGTGGTTCGCCGGGACCTACGAATCAACCGGAGAACTGGTCCACGACCCAGCCGGACGGCCCTACAAAGAGAATTTCGGAATGGCCTCTTCGCGCGCCGTCCGAGCCCGCACCCGTGGCCAGTCGGCCTTCGAACGAGCCCGCTCGGCCTTGTTCGAAGAAGGTATCTCGTCATCCCGGATGTATCTCGACACTCAGCGGGGCGGTGTCGAGGACCTGATCGACTTCATCGTTTCCGGGGTCCGCAGTTCCTGTACCTACGCTGGTGCGGCCGACCTCAAGTCATTCGCCGAACGCGCCGTCATCGGCGTCCAATCCCGCTCGGGCTACGACGAAGGCCGCCCGCTACCGGTCAGTTGGTACGGCGCCGCCAACGGTCCCGGCATCGATGGTTAACCAACGGTCCCAGTCACGGCGGTTATTTAGAAGCACTCGAGCGAATGACCAACGTCAGGGCGGTGGCTCCGTGACCGTTACAGCCTCGAGCAAATAACCAAAGTCAGGGCGCAAGCCGCGTGACCTTTACAACGGCATGATCTGGTACGAGATCAGCTGGTAAACGTCACCTTCTTCGAGATACAACAACTCGACGTCGTAAGTGTCACTGTTGCACGTCAGCGAACCGCCCAGTTCCTTGGTCTTACCGGCCCCGGCTCTCGCCTCGACGGCATTTGTCGTCCACTTCATCTCACAGCTCGAGTCGAGTTCGAGGGTGGCGACGCCGACGGCGAAGGTGTACTCCGACTGGGCGTCCTGTAAAGCGGGCGAGAATTGGTCGTAAGCCGTGGCCGTGTCGCCGGACACTAAGGCGTTGATGAAGTCGTCTCCCTCGGCGGTGTTGTTCCGCAAAGTCAGCACGATTGACAGCACCAAAGCCACGATGACAACGACAATCGCGCCGACGATGAGCAGCACGATCTTGGTGGTTTTACTCTTTGCGGCCGGCGGTGGTGTCGGCTGACCGGGGTAGGGCTGGGCCCCGGCTTGGTTGGGGTTAGGCGGCTGCATTCCAGCCTGACCTGGGCCGGGATAAGTCTGACCGGGAGCGGTTTGGCCAGGGTAAGCCGGAGCTTGGTAAGCCGCTGGTGGTTGTGGCACGCCGCCGGGCTGAGGTGTTGCAGTGGGTTGGGCGAACGTCGGTGCATCCGGCGGCGGCGTGGAATTCGGTGCTGGTACCGCTGGAGTTGATGCGAGAGGAACCCCAGCTGGTCCGCTGGAGGGAACGGAGGGCGTAGCCAACAGTGGTTGGCCAGGTGTGGGGTTGACCGGTGCTGGTGGCGGTGGGGTTGACGGTGGCGGGGGAACCATGGCTGGTCCGGTCGGCGCGGCGCCGGCCGGTGTCGGAGCCAGCGGCTGGCCGAACGCGGGAGTGGCTGGCGGCTGGGAGGGCGCACCAGGAGCCACCGGCGGGGGAACGGAGCCAGGGGTT
>JAISGZ010000014.1 GCA_031262845.1 Propionibacteriaceae bacterium
TCGACACGGCCGGCCGGTTGCACAACAAAGTCGGCTTGATGGACGAACTGGGCAAGGTCAAGCGGGTCATCGAGAAGGTGGCGCCGGTCAGCGAAACCTTGCTCGTGATCGACGCCACGACCGGTCAGAACGGTTTGGTTCAAGCCAGGGTCTTCGCCGAGGCGGTTCAGGTCACGGGTATCGTGTTGACGAAACTTGATGGCTCAGCCAAGGGGGGCATCGTGGTCGCGGTCCAACGGGAGTTGGGAGTGCCGGTCAAGTTCATCGGGCTGGGTGAAGGCGCCGATGACTTGGCCCCATTCGACACCGCGCAATTTGTCGATGGCCTGTTAGGCGAGTAATTCCCTGGAGTGGCCTGTGGCGCGAACAGCTGACCGATTGACCGGCGAGGCCGTCATCCGCCCCTGGCAACCAGCCGACAGCGAAGCCACGCTGGCCATCTTCAACCAGGCCGTACGCGAGACCACGGCCTCCTGGGAAAGCCGGCCCCACAGTGTCGCCGAATGGTCCAGCTGGGGTCAGCGGTTGGTGGCCGACGGGTTCCTTTTCCTGGTCGCCGAACAGTCCGGCCAGGTCGTCGGCTACGCCACCACCAGCCCTTTCCGGCCCTCACCGGGCTATAACCGCACGGCCGAAAGCTCGATCTTCTTAGCTCCCCCGGCCCAAGGCCAGGGTCTGGGCCAGCGACTGTTGGCCGAACTGATCGGCCAGGTCCGGCACCAGGGACTCCACGCTCTGCTGGCGGCGATTGACGCCACCAATCAGGCCTCCCTCGGCTTGCACGCCAAACTCGGTTTCCGCCCGGCCGGGCACTTAGCTGAAGTCGGTCACAAATTTGGCCGTTGGCGTGACCTAATCCTGGTTGAGCTGGTGCTGAACGACGATCCGCCACCGTCGGACTGACGGCCCAGATTAGTGCGCTGTCGCGCCTAGTTTTCCTTCGGAATGTTGTGATTTTTATGGTGACCGCTGAGGCCCTATTCGGTGCTGCGAATACGTCAATAAACCTGTCGGGCTTTCCCACGACCAAAACTGTCAGACCAGCGTTCCTCCGCAGAGGCGCTTCCACCGGACCGCGCTCACAGTCAACCGTGGTCTAAGTCTCACGCAAGCGCTGGCTGATGACCTGAGAAATACCGTCGTCGCGCATACTGACGCCGTAGAGCACGTCGGCGATCTCCATCGTCCGCTTCTGGTGGGTGATGACGAGCAGTTGGGAGCGATCGCGGAGTTCTTGATAGACGTCGAGCAACCGGCCCAAGTTGGTGTCGTCGAGGGCGGCTTCAACCTCATCCAAAATGTAGAACGGGCTGGGCCGGGCTTTGAACAGAGCCACCAGGAAACAGATCGCCACCAGCGACCGCTCGCCGCCGGACAGGAGCGACAGCCGTTTGACGGTCTTACCGGCCGGCCGGGCCTCGACATCGACCCCGGTGGTCAACCATTGGCCCGGTTCGGTCAAGATCAGCCGTCCCTCGCCACCGGGAAACAGCCGGGCGAAGGTGTCGTTGAACGCCTGTTCGACATCGGCGTAGGCTTCGGCGAAGACCTGTTCCACGCGGGCGTCGACATCACTCACGATGGCCAATAAATCTTGCCGGGTTTGTTTGAGGTCATCGAGTTGTTCGGCCAGGTAGTTATGGCGTTCCTGCAAGGCGTCGAATTCTTCCAATGCCAGGGGGTTGATCTTGCCCAAGACCTGGAGGTCACGCTCCGCCCGCCGCAATCTGGCTTGCTGTTCGGCGCGAACGTAAGGGTAGCTCTCGGGCTCGGTCGCGGTCGCGGTCGCCTCGTCAGTCTCATCGTCGACCTGGTCGGTTCGGGGTACGGGCTGGTCGGGACCGTAATCGCGGACCAAGGTCTGGCTGTCCAAACCAACCTCGGTCAGGGCTCGTTCGGCCAAGGCCTCCCAGCGCATCTTCTGTTGGGCCCGGGCCAGTTCGTCCCGGTGGGCCGAGTCGACCAGCAACTCCAAGTTCTCGGCCAACTGGCGAGCCACCTGGCGGGCCGCTTGCACCGCCTGTTCGGCGGCCGTCCGCCCGGCCTGGGCAAGACTGCGATCCGCCGCCGCCAGCGTCAGCGACTGGTCGACCCGGTGGCTCAGCCACTCGGCCGCCTGGAGCACGATCGCCGCCTGGGCGGCTTCGGCTCGCCACTGGGCCTGGGCGGCCGCCGCTTGAGCCCGGGCCGCCCGTTCCGTGGCCGCCGCCTGGCGGAGGGCTTCAGCCCGCCCGGCCAGGGATCGGGCCCGCTCTTCGACGGTCCTGAGAGCCAACCGGGCGTCCATCTCGGTCGCCCGCGCCGCCTTGGCTCCAGCCGCCAAACGGTCACGTTCGTCGGCCTCAATCGTGACCGTCAGGTCAACCGCCTGAGCCTGTTCCCAGCGGGCCGTGACAGCCGTCAAACTGGCCGCGTCACGTTGTTGGGCGGTTTCGATCTGAGCCAATTGCTGAGCGATCCGCTGGGCTTCGGCTTGGGCCCCAGCCAGAGCTTGTTCCGCTAGTCCTCGGCGTTGCCGGGCGCTGGCTTGGGCGGCTTTGGCGTCGTCCAGTTGATGACGCTGGCTGGTCACTTGTTCGGCCAAGTTGACCCGGTCGGTTTGGGCCTGAACGAGACTGGCGTCGTAGTCCAGCAGGAGTTGTTCGGCTTCTTCCAATTCCGCCGCGGCTTGGTCGAGTACGGCCTGAATCTGCCAAGCCGAGGGCTTGGCCGCCGAACCGCCGACCACCAACCAAGCTGACACCAGGTCACCGGCTCGGCTGACCGCGGTCAAGCGGACATCAGCCGCCACCACTTTTTGGGCTTGGGCCAGATCATCGACCACCACGACCGCTCTCAGCAAGTGATCGACGGCGGCCCGGAACGGCGCCGCCGTAGTCACACAATCAGCCGCCCAGCGCCACCCGGTAACAGCGGCCGGATCACCCCAGGTCGCCCGGTCAGCGGCCGGCGCCTGCGCCACCAATAATCCGGCCCGGCCTAAATCCTCACTCTTCAGCCGCTCCAAAGCGGTCAGCGAAGCCGTCAAGTCGGCCACCGCGACCGCCTCGACCACCGACCCCAGGGCAGCCGACAGGGCCGTCTCGTAACCCCGTTCGATCTTCAACTGATCGGCTACCAGCCCGGCCCCCAGACCGGCCGACACCAGCGCCGCGGCGGCATCGGCCCGGTCCAAACTGAGCCGTAAAGCCTCGATCCGGGCCACCAAGCCGGCCCGCCGTTCGGCGATTTCGCGCCGATGCAGTTCAGCCGCCGCGACCGCCTGTTCGGCCGCCTCGGCGGCCAGCGTGGCCTGAGTCAAGGCCGCTTTCAGGGTCTCGACGGTGTCGGCCTCATCGGCGGTCTCGTCACCGACCGTGGCCAAGTCACGTTCGGCCGCCGCCATCCGCTCGGCTGCTGCCGCCGCGGCCTGGCGCAGGCGTTCGGCCTGTTCTTCGGCCGCCTCCCGGCGACTGGTCAAGGAAGCCACCTGGCCGGCCAGCCGGGCCACCAGTTCACGCTGGTCGGCTTCCGTTTTCAGCTCGGCTGCCCAGTCCCGTTCAGCGGCCGCGGCGGCGGCCTCAGCGGCTTGGCGCTGGCTGGTGGCGGCGGTCAGTTTGGCTTGGCTGGCCGCCACTTGCTCGGCCAGTCCCTGTTCCGCCAGATCGATGTCGGTGGCTTGGGCCTCCAAGGTTTCGGGGTCACGGCCGGAAGCTGGGGCCGGCGTCGCCGGTTCGTGATCGGCCCGCCGTAACCGTTCTTGAGCCAGCGAGATCGTCGACCGGACCTGTTCGGCCAAACCGGACAGGGTGTACCAGGTGTCCTGAGCTTGGTTCAGGGCCGCCGCCGCCGCGCTGACCTGGCTCTGGGCGCTCTCCTCAGCCGTCTGGGCGGCTTTCAGGCGCTGTTCGGTGTCGGCCCGCTGGGTCGCCAGCTTGGCTTCATCGGCCAGATCGGCGGCCAGGGCTTGATCGGCTTCGACCAGTTCGTCAGCCAGCAAGCGGGCTTTGGCATCCCGGACTTCGGCCTGAATCCGGCCGGCCCGCCGCGCCACCTCGGCCTGTCGACCCAAGGGTTTGAGCTGGCGGCGTAATTCGGCCACCAAGTCGGTCAGACGGTGGAAATTAGCTTCCGTCGAATCGAGCTTGCGCAGCGCCTTGTCTTTGCGTTCCCGGTGTTTGAGGACGCCGGCCGCCTCTTCGATGAGGCCGCGGCGAGTTTCCGGGGTGGCTTGAAGAATTGTGTCCAACTGGCCTTGGCCGACGATGACGTGCATCTCTCGGCCCATCCCCGAATCACTGAGCAACTCGCGGACATCGAGCAGTCGGCAGGGATTGCCGTTGATGGCGTATTCCGAACCACCTTGGCGGAACTTCGTCCGGGCGATCGTGACTTCGGTGTAGTCGATCGGCAAGGCCTGGTCGGAATTGTCGATCGTCAACACCACTTCGGCCCGGCCGAGGGCTGAGCGACCGCGGGTGCCGGCGAAAATGACATCTTCCATCGAGCCGCCGCGCAGGTGTTTCGGCCCCTGCTCCCCCATCACCCAGGCCAAGGCGTCGACGACATTGGACTTGCCCGAACCATTGGGCCCGACGATGGCCGTGATACCCGGTTCGAAAACCATGGTCGTGGCCGAAGCAAACGACTTGAACCCCCGCAGTGTCAACCGCTTGAGATACATCAACTCACCTCAGGCGACACCAGCGTGACAGAGCACTAGAGTCCGTCACGACCGCGCCGCTCCCTCATCCTCATCGCTGTCCGGGCTGATGATCGCTTCCAGGTGACGACCCCGGAACGACCAGAACTTATTGAGTAGGAACGATACCGGGATTGTGACGAAGACCATGATCAGGTGGGCCCAATACCAGGCGGTCCTAAATCCGGTCGAACCGTCGAACACGGCGCACGACAGGTGGAGCGGCGAAGTCGGGTTCATCAACAGGGTTTCAACCCCCATGCCGATCAACTGAGCCACCAAGCCGACCAGGAAGAAGCGGCCGAAAGCACTCCACCAGCCCGGGCGGGCGGCACTGCGGACGACGGCCCGGAAGGTCCAGATTCGGTTGAGCTGGTAATTCCACAGATTGGCCACGATGAAGGCCAGCATCGAAAACAGGTGGTACCAGCGGATGTTGAAATCCATGAACGGCAACGACCACAGGACGGTGTTTTCCATCCCACACAAATCCGAGGTGGCGGCGACGCCGCACTGTGGCAGTTCCGTACACGGTGGCAGCCAGCTGACCTGAGGAAAGAACACCGGTGCCAGTTTCCGAACGATCAGCGCCACCACCAGGTTGACGACCACACCCGATCCGCCGACCAGGCCGAACCGGATGAATTGGCCAATACCCGCCCGATATTTGACCCACCACTGAGGCCAGGCCATCAGGTTGGCTCAATCGTCTCGGGCCGGCCGGCGGTCAGATCAGATGACAGTTCAGATGACCGGTCTAAGGACGGGTCGGATGACACTGGATAGCCCGCCTGATCGGCGGTCAGAGCCTCGTAGGCCAATTGGGCGGCTTGCTGTTCGGCGTGACGTTTATTCGAGGCCACGCCAGGACCGTAGGTCTGTTGGCCGACTCGCACCGTGGCGGCGTAGGAGCGGTCGTGATCGGGGCCGGAGGCGGTATCGAAGTAGTGGGGTACGCCCAAACCTTGGGCGGCGGTCAACTCCTGGAGGCTCGATTTCCAATCGAGGCCGGCACCCAGGCTGGCGGCCGTGGTAATCCGAGGGCCGAGCCAGTGTTCGACTGCCGTGGTGGAGGCGGCAAAACCGCCGGACAGATGGATCGCCCCGATGACGGCCTCGACGGTATCGGCCAAAATCGAGTCTTTGTTGTCGCCGTGAGTGGCGACTTCGCCCTTACCGAGTTTGATCAGCGGGCCCAAGTTCAAGCTCCGAGCCAGGTCGGCCAGCGCGTGACCGGAAACCACGGCTGACCGCAACCGCGCCAACTGCCCTTCCGGCCAGTC
>JAISGZ010000015.1 GCA_031262845.1 Propionibacteriaceae bacterium
GCCGTTGCCAATGGCCGTTTGTCGTGCCAGTTGTATCAGCGGTCGGCGGACATCTTCCTCGGCGTGCCGTTCAATATCGCCTCCTACGCTTTGCTGACCCACCTGGTGGCTCAGGTGACTGGGCTGGCGGTCGGCGATTTCATTCACACCTTCGGTGACGCTCATCTCTATCTCAACCATCTCGACCAGGCTCGGCTCCAACTGACCCGGGAACCACGGCCGCTGCCGCAGTTGAAGCTCAATCCGGAGGTGACACGGATTGAGGCTTTCAGCTTGGCCGACATCGCCATCGAAGATTACGATCCGTGGCCTACGATCAAAGCCCCGATTGCCGTGTGACAAGGTCGAGGAGAAACACGTGAGACTTGTTTTAGGCTGCCAGATCGGACCTTTCAGTCTTACCCTTGGGGGTGACCGGAAGGTTCCGTCGGCGGTTGTCTCAGTCGCTGCTGCTGATGACTCACGAAGGATCCCGTCATGACTTGGACACCAGCACTGACGGCCATCGCTGCAGTGGCCGATAACGGTGTCATCGGCAGCGGACACGGGCTGTTGTGGCGGATTCCAGCGGATTTTCGTCGCTTCAAACAGGTCACGTGGGGTGGCGTTCTGTTGATGGGGAGGGCGACCTTCGATTCCCTCGGCGGTCCCTTACCGGGCCGCTGTTCGGTCGTCATCTCCCGCTCGTTACCGCCAACGGACAGCTTGACAACGTCGCCCGACACCACGGTCATCGTGGTCGCGTCGGTGGCCGAGGCCCTCGCCTGCCTGGGTCGATTTCCCGACCGGGCTTGGTGGTCGATCGGGGGCGGCCAGATTTATCGGGCCTTGTGGGATTACACGACCGACCTTGATCTGACCGAGGTTCATCAGAGTCCGGCCGGTCCCGTGACTTTTCCGGACATCAACCCCGAACAGTGGCGGGAATTGAGCCGTCAACCCGAGGATGGCTTTGAGTTCGTGACCTACACTCGGCGCCAGGCCGACGCCAGTGAGCGGCTGGCGGCCGCCGTTGACGATAAGCCCTTGGCCCGACCGGAGTGATGCGCACCCAGGCTTCCATTCTTCATCTCGATCTCGACGCTTTCTTCGCCGCTGTCGAGCAACGTGACAAGCCCTCGTTGCGGGGAAAACCCGTGGTGGTCGGTGGTTTAAGCGGACGCGGCGTGGTCTCCACCGCTTCCTACGAAGCCCGTCGCTTTGGTGTCCATTCGGCGATGCCGATGCATGAAGCCCGGCGGCTCTGTCCACACGCAGCCTTTCTGTCCGGCCGTTTCGGGGCTTATCGGCTGGCCTCGCGGGCCGTCATGTCGGTCTTACACCAACTGTCGCCGCTGGTCGAACCGATGTCGCTCGATGAGGCCTACGTCGATTTGGTGGCCGGCGGTTGGACCGACTTCAGTCTGGCTGGCCTGGCCGACTTGGCTCAGGCCGTGCGGGCCGAGGTGGCGGAGCAATCGGGCGGTTTGACCGCTTCAGTCGGGCTTGGGTCCTCCAAGTTCATCGCTAAATTGGCTAGTGAAGAGGCTAAACCAGACGGTTGGCTGGTGGTTGAGCCGGGGACTGAGCGGGATCGGATCGGGCCTTTGCCGGTCCGGTCCCTGCCTGGTGTCGGCCCAGCCACGGCGGAGCGGTTGCAGCATCTGGGGTTGCGCACGGTGGCGGATTTGCGAGCGGCCCGGCCGGGGGAGTTGCGGCGGGAACTGGGGCCAGGGGTGGCCACGATGTTGGAGCATTTGGCGTTGGCCGAGGATGACCGGCCAGTGACCGCGGACCGGGCCGTCAAGTCAATTTCGGTCGAGGACACCTTCCTCGTTGATCAAACCGATGTGGGGGCACTGGAACCGTTGGTACGTTACGACGCGGCCGTAGTCGGGCGGCGGTTGCGCCGGGCCGGTCACTTCGCCCGCACTATCACCGTGAAACTCAAGCTGGCCGATTTTTCCGGCCATACGCGCTCCCGCAGCTTGATCGGGGCGGTTGATGCCGACGAGACGATCGCCCAGGTGGCTGTGGAGCTGCTTCGCGGTCAGGCAGGCTTGGTGCGTCAAGGCGTGCGGCTGGTCGGGGTCGGTGTCTCCGGCTTCACCGATGTCGCTCAAGAGGCCCTGTTCGAAGTCGTCGCTGCCGGTCGCGACGAGTCCTACGTCGACACGGTGCGGCCGGCAGTGTGGGACCAACCGACTTACCGCCCCGGTGACGACGTCACCCATGCGACCTGGGGCCCCGGCTGGGTTTGGGGTAGTGGCCGGGACAAAGTCACCGTTCGTTTCGAAACCGCCACGACCGGACCGGGCCCGGTCCGAACCTTCGACCTGGCCGATGAGGCCCTGCAGCCGACTCCAGTCCGATTGCCCGACGACGACCGTGACACTGACTCGACCGTCATCACGGGACCCGGTTGGGCCGAGGGTGATGAGGACTCCATGGTCTGAGCGAGAATCTGCCGTTTGGGCTTGTGGTGCCGGAGACAGGACTTGAACCTGCACGCCCTTGCGAGCACGAGAACCTAAATCTCGCGTGTCTACCAATTCCACCACTCCGGCGAAGAGTGCTGGCCTATTGTGGCACGTTCTGGGGGGCGTCGCCGACTCGTTGAAACGGCAACTCGTGCCCTCGGACGGTTAACTCGGGGAGGGTTAGTTCAGGCCGAGAGCTTTCCGTTGGCGAGCCACGTGACCGGTAGCTCGGACGTTGTATTGGGCATCAACGATCGTGCCTTGGCCATCAGCGTCGACCTCGACAACGAAGGTTGAGCGGATAACACCCGTGATGGTTTTACCCCAGATGACACGTTCGCCCCAGGCGCCCCAGGCCTCGATGACTGCGTGACTGGGATCCGATAACAAGGTGATGGCTAGGTCGTAGCGTTCGATGAAGCGGTCCAGCTTGGCCGCTGGGTCGGGCGAGATACCGACAATGCGATAACCGGCCTGAGCGAAATCTTCGGCCGAAGCCGAGAAATCTTTCGCTTCAGTTGAACAGCCAGGTGTCAACGCTGCCGGATAGAAATACACAATAACCTTGCCAGGTCCGAAATCAGCCAAACTGACCAGTTGGTCATGGGCATCAGGCAAGGTAAAAGCTGGGGCCGCATCACCGGGTTGGAGTCGTGTCATAGCGCTCAGCTTAAACCGTTGCCCGCTTGATTCTTCCGGGCCTTGGCCGACCGCCCGTGGTCTGACGGGGTTGGCAACTCAGTGAGCGAAGACGTTGGCGGCAAGTATTCAACACTGACTGACCGGCTAGGGGAGTGACACCAGGGGCGGTTCGAGCGGGCAGAATGGGCCGGTGCGTACTTTGTATCCCGCGATCAGCCCGTTTGCGGCTGAGATGATGCCGGTGGGACAGGGCCAGACCTTGTCAGTTGAGCAATATGGCAACCCAGCGGGGAAACCGGTGGTGTTTTTGCACGGTGGACCGGGGGCCGGGACGACGCCGGACCAGGCCCGGTTCTTTGACCCCGAGCGGTATCGGATCGTGTTGTTCGACCAGCGTGGGTGTGGGCGGTCGACGCCCAACGCGGCCGAGGCCGACTACGACCTGTCGGCTAATACGA
>JAISGZ010000185.1 GCA_031262845.1 Propionibacteriaceae bacterium
CGTGGTGGCGAAGATGTGAGCGTCCTGGGCCAGATAGCCGATCCGGCCCTCGACTTCGACCTGGCCGGCGGGGGCCGGGATCAGGCCCATGATGGTGGCGGCCAAGGTAGTTTTCCCAATCCCGGACGGTCCCATGACGGCCAGTGAATGACCTGGCCGCAGACTGAGGTCGATATTGGTCAGGACAGGGTCGTGATGGGGCCAGCCGACGCTGACCGCGGTCAGGTCAATTCGCGGCTGAGTTGTGATCGGGTGGCTGGGGGCATCGCCCTGACCGACGGACGGCGCTTTCATCAGCGTCGTCACCCGAGCCAAGGCGGCGCCGGCTCGGGTTTGGGTCTGAGCGGCTTGAGCGAAGTTCGCGAACACTTCGTGGAGCGCCAACGGGGTCAGCACGAAGACCGCCACCATGGTCCGGTTGAGGTCGCCGGCCACCACGGCGGCGGCGCCCAGCCACAAACCACCGATCACGCTCAGACCGGCGGCGATGACTTGAAGGCCGGAACCCAAGCCTTGGGCCCAAGCCGATCGGTTTTCGACTTGCCGCAGCTGAGCGTCGGTTTGGCTGACCCGGGCCAGGGCAACCTCGGCCACACCATAAGCCGCCAAGTCGGGCGCGGTTTGAGCGAGCGAGTGAATTTGTGCCCCCAGTTGTCCCCGCAAGGGTACGGCCGCCTGGTCGGCGCGCAGCGAGATCCGCTGACTGAGCCACGGCACGATGAGGCCACCGAGAACCGAAGACAGCAGTAGGACCAGGGCGACCGGCCAACTCCAGGCGGCCAGTAGACCGCAAGCGCCGAGCACCACGATCGCGGCCGAGGTAAAGGGCAGGATGATCCGGACGACGACATCTTCACTCGCCGCCACATCGGCCACCACCCGGACCAAGAGGTCACCTCGGGCCCGCCCCAACAGCGTGGTCCGGGCCAGCCGGTGATAGACCCGCAGCCGCAGCGCCGATTGCAAACGCAGAGCCAGGTCGTGGCCAACCAGGCGCTCAACGTAGCGGAAGACGGCCCGGGCGATAGCGAACGTTCGAACCCCGACCGCGGCCACCGTCAGTTCGAGGAAGTTCGGATGTTCGGCGGCCCGCGAGATCAGCCAGGCCGAGACGCCCATGAGCGCCACCGAGGAGCCGGAAGCGCCGGCGGCCAGCAGAACGGCGGCGATCAGCCGGGACCGACCGCGGGGGACCGCTTGCAACAGCCAAGCCACCAGGCGTAGCAGCGGAGAACGACCCGGCTTGAGGTCCTGAACCACCGAGTCGGTTTCTTCCGGTAGTAATTCGGGCTTGGGTTTGGCCAGCGGATTGGTGAAGTCGAGGAAAAAGCCCCGCGCGGAAGGCTGCCGGTCTGGCGCCACGGGTTGGTCCGGATCGGTCGCTAGTTGGTCCGGATCGGCCGCGACGGTCGCCTCAGTCGGTTGATCGGCAGCGCCCAGCCCGTCCAAGCTCAGATCGTTCGCTGCGCTGCCGGTTTCGGTGTCCCCGCTAGCGCTGGTACTGCCGGTTTCGGGGATCGCGCTAGCGCCGGTACTGGCGGCGGCGTGGTCGTTCGTCGCTGCGGCTGTTGGCGCCAGGTCAGCGGTCGTAGCCGGCTCAATGGTGATGACTTGATCAGCCGCGGTTAGGACCGTCTGACGGTGTGAGACAACCAGCGCGGCGGCGCCGGTGGCCCGCAGATTGGACAAGACCGTGGCCTCGGTGTCGGTGTCAAGGCCGGCCGTAGGCTCGTCCAAGACCAGTAAACGGGCTGGTCCGGTGGTGATCCGTAAGAGGGCCCGGGCGATCCCAACCCGCCGTCGTTCGCCGACCGACAGACCTTCACCGGTGTCCAGCACTGGCCGGTCAGGCTCCAACCCGCTGGCACCAGCCTGGTCCAGCGCCGTTCGGATGGCCGCCTGACTGACGTCGGGGGAGCCCAATTTGACGTTGTCGGCGATCGTGCCGTCAATCAGCCCCGGCGTTTGGGGGACATAGGCCACCAATTGCCGCCAGGCGGTCAGATCGACGTTTTCAATCGCCACACCACCAACCGTCAATTGGCCGCCGGTCGGTTCCAGGAAACCGAGCACCAGATTGAGGAAGGTCGTCTTGCCACCGCCGGACGGACCGGCCAAAGCCACGATCTGGCCGGGCGCCAAGTCAAGATCCAGCCCGGTTAGAGACGGCCGGGGCGCACCCGGGTAGGTGAAGCTCAGGTGGCGGGCCTGGACCCGAACATCAGCCGGTTCGGTCATGGCCACGCCAACGGTCATCGAGGTCTGGGCCCGGCCGGCGGCCGCAGCGGTCGAATCACGATCGATTTCAGCGAAAGCGGCCTCGGCCGCCGCCAGCCCGTCAGCCGAATCGTGATAGTGAACCCCAACTTGGCGGATCGGCAGATAAACCTCGGGCGCCAGAATCAAGACGAACAGCGCGGTTTCGAAACCCATTTCACCGAAGCACAGCCGGGACCCGATCGTGACCGCCACGACGGCGACGGCCAAGGTCGAAAACAATTCCAATACCAAGGCCGACAGGAAAGAGATTTTGAGAATACCGAGGGTGGCCCGGCGATTGGCCGCTTCGGTTCGGCGCAGCCCAGCGGCTTGGGCCTTGGCCCGGGAAAACACCTGCAAAGTCGGCAAACCGGCCACTAAATCGGCGAAGTGATTGGCCAGCCGGGATTGGAAGGCCCAGCGTTTTTCGACGGCTTCTTGGGTTTTGATTCCCACCAGCGCCATGAGCAAAGGGATAAAGGGGATCGTGACGGCGATGATGAGAGCCGACCGGAAATCGCGCACCAAGATCGCCAGGCCGATGATGAGCGGCACGGTCACGGCCAACAACAACTGCGGTAGGTACTTCGAGAAATAACCGTCCAGCGAGTCGAGGCCTTGGGTGACCAAGGTGATGAGGCTGGAGGCCGTGGTCGTCCGGTCGGTTGGGTGTTGCAAGCGAGACTGCAAGATGTCGTGCCGGAGCTGCGATTTGACCGCCGCCGCCGTTCGCTGGGCCAGCCACGAGTTGAGCCAGGACAGCACTCCGCGGCCGAGCAGAATCACCGCTAAGCCGATGATCGTGCCGGTCAAACCGGTTAGCGTCCGATGTTCGAACAGGTCAGCGATCGAATGAGACAGCAGCTGGGCTTGGATGAGGACCAGAACCGCGGTCACGGAACCGACGGCGACGCCGGCGATCAGGAAGCGCTTGGTGGCGCTGGCCCGGCGCACTAGTCGAGGGTCGATCGGGGGCCGCATAGTCGAACGGCCGGAGCCGGAACGGGACTGGGTCTTACTCACCGCTACCTACGTTTCATCAACACAGTGGTGTCGTCAACCGGGCCTGACGGCTTGGCTGACGTCTGGCGAATCCGCCGGAATGAACTATAAGAGAACGGACTGACAAAGCCGGGTCGCCCACGACGCCCGTGCCTGGTCGGGCCTCACCATGGGTCGAAGGTTGGCAGGGGCACGGCCCGGGGGAAGACGACGATCAGCGTGCCGCGGCGGACTGAGACCTGACTAGGCCGGCCGGTGAAGGCATTGCTGACCCCACGCGGGTAGGTGTTGTCCAGGGTGGCGTCGTCCAACGAGTACAACAAGCCTGACTCGTCGACCCCGCTGGCCTGGTCACTGTGGGCGAAGACGGAAATCGTGCCACGAGCGCCGGCGGCGAAACTCAGCCGGCCTTGATGGAGTGCGGTCACCACGGTCGTCGAGCCGAAGAGAAAGCCTTGGCCGCCGGCCCCGGCGATGGCCGCCAGAGTTTGCAGATTGGCCAGCGTGTGGTCGAAGCGGCCACCGCTGGCGCCCAAGAGGTGAAATTGGCGGTACCCCCGGTCCCAGCCAGCCCGGAACGCGACCAATAAATCCGTGTCATCTTTCGCCACCGGACAAACGATGAGATTTTCACCGATCGGTTGTTCAATCGAGTCGAAGTCGCCGACCACGAGGTCGGTCACCCAGCCCCAACGTTGCGTGGCGGCGTAGCCACCGTCGGCGGCGATGACATAGTCGCCCGGGCCCGGCGTTGGCGGGTCGGGGTCGACTGGGCCGGCGCCGACAATGAAACAGCGGCCGGATGGATCGGATGAGGATGGTGACATTGGTCGGGACTTTACTCGCTGATCAGCCGCCGCCCTCCAGCGTTGCCCACCGCCAACCACCGTGGCCGTTCAGTTATTCATTGAGTTATCCACAGATATCACCGCTCACGAGGCTGTCAGGTGGCGAGACCAGAGGTTTTCCGGGCTAACATAAGCTCGGCCTGCTGGTTTGGCGTGCTTTTTCAAGGTACGACAGACCACCAGTCAGCCAGTCCAGTGGCGATTGATCAGTGGGCGGCGCGAAGTGCTGGATCACCGACTAACAGAGCCTCTGTCGGCACGGTGAGATCAGATCGTGTACGTTGTCTGTTCGATGGCCGGTTCTAGCTGAGTTGACCGTCTGGTTTGACTGGTCGGGGCCAAGCGCGAGACACTAACTCGCTGTATGTCTCAAACAGGGACGACCGCACAGTTCAAGTCCGCGAGTACGACTCGCGTGACCGAAACCCGCAGTACGCCTCGCAACCAGCGTGGCGCCAAATGAAAGAGGAGCCCCAGTGGCAAAGGCCAAGTTCGAGCGGACTAAGCCGCATTGCAACATCGGCACGATCGGGCACATCGACCACGGCAAGACCACGCTGACCGCGGCGATCACGATGGTGCTGCACGAGAAATATCCCGAGTTGAACGCTGTTTCAGCTTTCGATCAGATCGATAAGGCGCCCGAAGAGCGTCAGCGTGGTATCACGATCTCCATCGCCCACGTCGAGTATCAGACGGAGAAGCGTCACTACGCTCACGTTGACTGCCCCGGCCACGCTGACTACGTCAAGAACATGATCACCGGCGCGGCTCAGATGGACGGCGCCATCCTCGTGGTGGCGGCGACCGATGGTCCGATGCCTCAGACTCACGAGCACGTCTTGTTGGCTCGCCAGGTCGGTGTGCCGGCCATGGTGGTGGCGCTCAACAAGTGCGACATGGTCGATGACGACGAACTCATCGAACTGGTTGAGATGGAAGTTCGCGAACTCCTCACCAAGCAGGAATTCGATGGCGATAACTGCCCGGTCGTCCGGGTGGCGGCCTTCCCGGCCATGAACGGTGATGCCAAGTGGACCCCGGGGATCGTCGAGCTGATGGAAGCGGTCGATGACTACATCCCGCAGCCTGAGCGTGACACGGATAAGCCCTTCCTGATGCCGATCGAAGATGTCTTCACGATCACGGGCCGGGGCACTGTTGTCACGGGCCGGATTGAGCGCGGCATCATCAAGACCGGTGAGCCGGTCGAGATCGTCGGTATTCGGCCGGAGAAGCAGACCACGACCGTGACCGGTGTCGAAATGTTCCGCAAGATCCTCGACGAAGGCCGGGCCGGTGAGAACGTTGGTGTCTTGCTGCGCGGCACGAAGAAGGACGATGTCGAGCGCGGCATGGTGGTCTGCAAGCCTGGTTCGACCACGCCGCATACCGAGTTCGAAGGCCGCGTCTACGTTCTGACAAAGGAAGAAGGTGGCCGTCACAAGCCCTTCTTCACGAACTATTCGCCTCAGTTCTACTTCCGGACGACGGATGTCACCGGTGTGGTCCAGTTGCCTGATGGCACGGAAATGGTTATGCCGGGCGACGACACGGATATGTCCGTGGTGTTGAACAAGCCGATCGCGATGGAGGAAGGCCTCAAGTTCGCTATCCGTGAGGGTGGCCGGAC
>JAISGZ010000047.1 GCA_031262845.1 Propionibacteriaceae bacterium
CAGAAATCTCCGGCTGGTTCAGCAGCCCCAGTGACATCGAGTGGCTTCGTTTCCGCGCCGACCGCACCGCCCAACTCAGCCTGACACTCCCGACCCCAAGCGGCTCCGTTGGCGTCATCTTCGGCCTGTATAACAGTCAAAACGGCAGATTCGGAGCTTCCGCACAAGCCAGAACAACCGCCTTCACCCGCGACCAAGTAACCGCCACCTTAGACGTCATCGAAGGACGGGACTACTGGGTCACGGTTGGCGGTGGCGGAGACCGGATCGTCCCCCTCCAGTGGACTATCCGGGCCGGTTACGGCAGCCCGATCACAGCCCAACCAGAAACCGTCACCATCCCAGCCGAAGGCGGCAGCCAAACCATCACCATCACCAGCCCCGGCAACATGACCATCACCAACGGCGGACAACTCGGCACCGGCACCCTCCTAGCCAAGGACCACTACCAACACACCGTTAGCAAGCCGATGAACACCACCGGCTATCCGCTCACCGGAACCGTCACTATTACCGCCGCCGACGGCCGCCAACTAATCGTCACAGTCACTCAACCACCCATGACAACACCCGCCTTAAAGTTCGCCTCCAACTGGTCCGTCTTCACCGAACCCGGCCAAAACCCAGTCTTACCAACCCTGTACCTGCCTCGTTACGACTGGAACACAGTCACCGACGACCACTGGCAAACCGGCAAAGACTACGAAAGAATCTGCAACAAAGTCCTCACCAATCAACCCAACTGGACCGCGACCAGCACCGAGCCCTGGATCACCATTACACCCACCACCGGCCACAACGGCGACCAAATCTGCTTCACCACCAGCGAAAACACCACCGGACAAACTCGCACCAACCACATCACCATCTGGGCCCCCAACATCACCAGCGCCCTGACCTACACGATCACCCAATACGCCACACCCAACCTCAACATCCCCGAACAACTCACCCTTGATCCCAACGGTGGTAACACTTCACTGTCCATCGGAGTCACACCTGGTATCCCCTGGGTTCTCGACGACCGCAGCCTCAGCGCCAAATGGTTCACCATCCAACCCACCACCCACGACACCACCAGCCGCCAACTCACCCTCAACACCACACCCAACACCACCGGCAAAACCCGCACCCGCGAACTCACCATCACCACACCCACCCAAACCAAGACCATCACCGTCACCCAAGGACCCCAGCCAGCAACGCCAACTCCGACGCCAACCCCGACTGAGACGCCGGACGATCAGGGAATGTTTGCTTCTTTGTTTAAGCTCATCAATCAGTTCATCGCCACGGTCATCAACCGGCTTCTGTCGATTCTCTCTATGTCTGGCATTACCTTTTGATATCGGAGAACCGATTGATAGTGGAGAAACAACACAACTCACTTCTGACTGATTAAACGACCAGACACAAGGACCAACCCACGCCGCATCCGCCGCCCTCGGTTCGCGGGGTTACTACTAATCTCCCGTCCGGTTCCCAGCAGACAACAAACAAAACGCTGGTCACCAGGGCTCGGGCGTTACATCCGATCTGGCGCGACGATGCCGAGTAAGTCCAGGCCTTGTGCCAGTACCTGCTTGACGGCGGCGCACAGCAATAGTCGGCTGGTCCGAGTCAAGCCTTCGGCTTTCAGTACCGGACATTGTTCGTAAAACGCACTCATGGCCGTGGCCAGGTCGAACAGGTAGACGCAGAGGCGGTGGGGCTGGAGGCTGTGGCCGACTTCGGCCACGATGTCCGGGAAACGACTGAGAGCCAGCAGCAGAGCATCTTCGGCCGGTTCGGTTAGGACACCATCCGCTAACGCCGTATCCGGGCCGCCGTCGGTCGTGGTGGCGCCGAAGAGCAGAGTTAAAGCGGCTGACGGGTCGACTCCGACACCCCAGGCTTCGGCTTTACGGAGAATCTGGTTGGCCCGAGCGTGGGCGTATTGCAGATACGGACCGGTGTTGCCGGTCGTGGCCGTCATCCGCTCACTGTCGAAGACGTAGTCCTTGTGTAACGAATTCGACAGGTCGGCGTATTTCACGGCCGCCACCGCCACATCCGGTGCCGCCACCTGTTCGGCGTCGTCGAGCAGGCTGTCGAGGGAGACGGCTTGGCCTTGACGAGTCTTGAACATCTTGCCGTCGGGGCCGAGCACGGAACCGAAACCGACGTGTTCGGCGGTCACGCCCTCCGGCAGCCAACCGGCCCGGCGAGCGGTCGCGAAGACCTGCTGGAAGTGGTGGGTTTGGGGAATGCCGACGACGTAGATCAAACGGTTGGCGTGCAACTGGTCGACCCGGTAACGGATCGCCGCCAAGTCGGTCGCGGCGTAGCCGAAACCACCATCGGACTTTTGCACGATCAGCGGGGCGTCGTCCGGCTGATCCGGGTCGAAGACGACGAGCGCCCCCTGGTCTCGGACGGCGATCCCGGCCGCGGTCAGATCGGCCGCCACGGCTGGCAGCAGGTCGTTGTAGATCGACTCGCCGGCTAGATCGTCGTCAGTCAACAAGACACCGAGGCGGCGGTAGGCCCGGTTGAAGCTGATTTTCGAGACCTCGATCAGGGCCTGCCAGATAGCCCGGGTCTGGGGGTCGCCGCTCTGGAGGGCGACGACCCGGCGACGGGAGGCGTCGGCGAAGGCCGGGTCGGCTTTGAAATGAGCCTGGGCTTGCCGGTAGAGGGCGACTGAGGCGTTGAGGTCGAGGCTGGCGACGTCGACCTGGTCGTCGATGATCTGTTCGACCAACATGCCGAATTGAGTACCCCAATCGCCGATGTGGTTTTGCGGTTTGACGCTGTGGCCCTGGGCACGCAAAACCCGGACCAGGCAATCGCCGATGATGGTCGAGCGGAGATTACCGACGTGCATCGGTTTGGCCACGTTGGGCGCCGAATAGTCGACGACTACCTGTTGTGGGGTGGCGACCGGTTCGATTCCAGCCGCCGGGTCGGTCATTTGCGCCGCCATCATCTGAGCCAGGGCGCTGCGGGTCAGCCGGATGTTGATGAAACCCGGACCGGCGATCTCCAGCGGTTCACACAGCCCCGTGACATCGGCCGCGGCCACGATCTCAGCCGCCACTTGGCGCGGGTTCTGACCGCGCTCATGGGCCAGTCGCAGGGCGGCGTTCGCCTGGTAGTGGCCGAAGGCCGGCCGGCTGGCCGGTTTGAGTTCGGGGTCGGCGCCGGCGGCCGCGGCCAGGCGGTCGTACAACTGACTGTAGAGCGATGGCATGGGGGACATTGTGTCACGTTGTTTCCGGTCCCGGCGGCCTTCGGCGCCGGCCTGAAAGACCAGCCACCGCCAGAGCCGCCGTTCGGCGTGTCGCGATTTTTGTCGAGCCGTTTTCCCTTGTCAGCGCAATTCATAGAAAACATTTTGCGAAATTCAGGAAGATTTTCGGCTGCCTTGACGTTTTCCTTTATGTCGGACTGGCGGGAATTCCGCGGTTCTGACTCAGCTTCAGCTGATGCAGGAAACCGGGGTTTTACCCATCCCCTAAACGAGGAGAGCCATGACCAAGGATACTTCTGTTGCTGTTCGCGCAAGTTTGTGGCGTCCTGGCTTTCTTTGGTTCTTCGCTGTTGTGGTGGCGTTGTTTGCCAGCGTTCTGCCGTTCAATATCGCCGCGGCCAAAACCACTCCGGACGACCAATTGCAGGCTGCCGATGTGGACCAAAATCCACTGCTAGACAAAAGTCAATACGGGACGATCAACACGGATCCGGTCGAGTTGGTGCCGATTATCTTGTCAGCCTCATCAGCTCAATGGTGGTCAGAATTAGGCTACGAGTCTTTGCTGGAAGGTGCAACTAGCTGGTGGACTCAGGCTTCCAATGGGAAAGTGACATTTTCTTACCCGGAATTCGCGGATGTACCGCTGGTGGCATCCGGTCAAATTTGTAGCGGAAATCCGACTGTCATGAAAACAGAAGCATTGAAAAGTTTAGGCTATCCAGATTGGGTTAGCTGGAGGAAAGCTTACCCTCAAAAAACGTTACTAGTAATTGTGCCTGAAATAAATGGGTGTAGATCAGTGACGTCAGCATTGGGTCGCAGTGAGGTGACGATAACAGTGTCACCTAAGACTGTAAACCCGAGCTACTACATTG
>JAISGZ010000057.1 GCA_031262845.1 Propionibacteriaceae bacterium
CTCGTCCCAGCTGACACGCCTCGACGACGCCATGCTCGGGCTCCACTTCGACCTGACCGTGCCTTTCGCCCGCTACGTGTTGGAGAACGCCGGCCGCTTGGAGTTCCCCTTCAAGCGCTACCAAATCCAAAAGGTCTGGCGGGGCGAACGGCCCCAGCAAGGTCGCTTCCGGGAATTCACCCAGGCCGACATCGACGTCGTCGGTCAAGGCACGCTGCCGTTCCAGGCCGAAGTCGATCTGCCCCTGGTCATGGCCGAAGCCCTGGTCAAGCTGCCGATCGGCCCGGTCGAGATGCTCGTCAACAACCGCAAACTGGCCGAAGGTTTCTACCGCGGACTGGGTCTGGGAGCGGCCCCGGACGAGTCCGGTCTAACCCCAGCGGCCGACGACCAGGTGATGGCGATTTTCCGGGTCATCGACAAACTCGACAAGATCGGCCCGGCGACCACGGCAGAGCTGTTGGTTGACCAAGCCCAGTTGTCCGCCACACAAGCCGCGGCTTGTTTGGAGTTGGCTCAGATTCACGGCGATACGGCTGGTCCGGTGATCGCGGCCGTCCAGGCTTTAGCCGACCGTCACCAAGTCCGGCACCCCTTGCTGGAGCTAGGGCTGACCGAATTCGAAACCCTCCTGACAGCGGCCGCTGAGGCCCAGCCTGGTGTTATCCAGGCCAACCTCAAAATCGCCCGCGGGCTCGATTACTACACCGGTTCGGTCTACGAGACCTTCCTGGTCGGCCAGACCGATCTCGGCTCGATCTGCTCCGGCGGCCGCTACGACTCACTTGTCAGCAGCGGCCAGCAGACCTACCCCGGGGTCGGCCTGTCGATCGGGCTGAGCCGCCTGGTTTCACGCCTGATCGGCCAAGACCTGGTCCAGGCCAGCCGGCCGGTGCCGACCGCGGTCATGGTGGCCGTCAACGATGAGGCCAGCCGGGCCCAATCGAACGCCATCGCCCGCCAACTCCGCCAACGGGGGATTCCGACCGAAGTCGCACCGGTGGCGGCCAAGTTCGGCAAACAGATCAAGTTCGCCGACCGGCGCCAGATTCCCTATGTCTGGTTCCCCGGTGTCGACGGCCAACCGGACCAGGTCAAAGACATCCGCCACGGTGACCAGGTGGCCGCCGACGCCGACGATTGGTGCCCCCCGGCCGACGACTGGTGGCCCCGGCTGGTGTCGGCTGAGACACCGGTCTGATTGTTCGGCCGGCAACTGGTCCACGATCGGCCTCCGGTTTCGGGGACTGTCATCGTGCGTCCCCGCCGCTCGGCCGATCAACCGGTGGGTCGGTGGCTGCTCGGTCTGCGTTCAAAGCCTGACCACCCAACCGAGGGCCGATTGACAGCCGGACGGGCCGGAGCCAATGGGGTAACCTGTGCGGGTTGTCCGGGATGAGGGAGAAAACGTCGTGTTGCGTACGCACCAAGCCGGCCATTTGCGGCCCAGTGATATTGGCACCACCGTGATCTTGGCTGGTTGGGTGGCGAAACGGCGAGATTTAGGCGGTGTCGCCTTCATTGATCTGCGTGATGCCTCCGGCATCATTCAGTTGCGCGACCTCGGTGGCGAGCACGTCGGTCACGGCGAAAACCAAGTTCGAAACGAATACTGCGTCCAAGTCACGGGCCAGGTGGTGCGGCGGCCGGAAGGAACCGACAACCCCGCCATTGCCACCGGTGAAATTGAGATCATCGTCGATCAACTGACGGTCCTCAACCCCAGCGCCCCGGTGCCGTTCCAAATCGACGAACGGGTCACGGTCGGTGAGGAGACCCGTTTCAAATACCGCTACCTGGATTTACGGCGCCCCGGTCCGGCTGCGGCGCTGCGCTTACGGTCGCGCGCCAACGCGGCCGCCCGTGAGGTCTTAGCGCGCCACGATTTCGTCGAGATCGAGACCCCGAGCCTGACCCGGTCGACCCCTGAAGGCGCCCGCGACTTCCTCGTACCCGCCCGTTTGGCGCCCGGTTCGTGGTACGCCCTGCCGCAATCACCACAGTTGTTCAAACAGCTCTTGATGGTCGCCGGAATGGAGCGCTACTACCAGATCGCCCGCTGTTGGCGGGATGAAGACTTCCGCGCCGACCGGCAACCGGAGTTCACCCAGTTGGACCTCGAGATGAGTTTCGTCGATCAAGCCGACGTCATCGCGCTGGCCGAAGAAATCCTGGTCGCCCTGTGGAAACTGATCGGGGTTGACCTGCCGGTGCCGTTGCCGCGCCTGACCTGGGCCGAAGCCATGGACCGCTACGGTTCCGACAAACCGGATTTGCGCTTCGACTTGGAAATTTGCGATCTGACCGAGATTTTCACGAACACCGCCTTCCGGGTCTTCCAAGCCCCCTACGTCGGCGCCATCGTCATGGCCGGTGGCGCCAGCCAGCCACGCCGTCAATTCGACGCCTGGCAGGACTGGGCCAAGCAACGTGGCAGTAAAGGCCTGGCCTACGTCACGATCGCCGCTGACGGCCAACTCGGCGGACCGGTGGCGAAGAACCTGTCGGCCGAGGAACTGGCGGCCTTACCGGTCAAGACCGGTGCCCAGCCTGGTGACGCCATTTTCTTCGCGGCCGGACCGAAAACCCGGTCGCAGGCTCTGCTGGGAATGGTGCGGGATGAGATTGCGCAACGTTTGGACCTGATCGACCCACTGCGGTGGAGTCTGCTCTGGGTGGTCGACGCGCCGCTGTTCAAGCCGGTTGACGACGCCCAAGCCGAAGGTGACGTGGCCCTGGGCAGTGGCCGCTGGACGGCCATGCACCACGCTTTTACTAGCCCCACCCCGGCTTATCTCGACAACTTCGAAACCGTGCCGGAACAAGCCCTGGCCTACGCCTACGACATCGTCTGCAACGGCCACGAGATCGGTGGCGGTTCGATCCGGATTCATCGCCGGGAGGTTCAGGAACGAGTCTTCCAGGTCATGGGCCTGAGTCCCGAGGAAGCCCAGGAGAAATTCGGCTTCCTGCTCGAAGCCTTCCAGTTTGGCGCCCCGCCCCACGGCGGTATCGCCTTTGGCTGGGACCGGATTACGGCGCTGCTGTCACAGGCCGAGTCGATTCGGGAAGTCATCGCTTTCCCGAAGACCGGTAATGGTTTTGATCCGTTGACGGCGGCTCCAGCTCCGATTACGGCCCAGCAGCGGCGTGAGTCGGGGGTCGACCGGCCACCGGCGGCCAAGAAAGCCGAAGCAGCGGCGGCAGCCGCCTAATCGGGCGGTGCCGGCGGATCCGCGGGCATTTAGTGGGCGTGGTTCAGGGCTTTGCCTAAACAGCTGCCACCACGAAACCCCCGCCATCGAATAAGTAGTTACAGCCGGATCAGTTCGTGACCGATTTACTGTAAAACCACACAGTCTCAAAAAGTCTGTCAAAATGAGAAAGACGGGTTGCCCATTTCCCCCCGGAATGGGCAACCCGTCTTGGTTGCGACGTCAAGTCAGCTCGGTGAGGAGCTGGAACTGACTTAGTCTGCTTGAGTTTGCGGCCCCTCAGCCAGCGTCGCGTAGATCCTGCGCCGGAGTGTGGAGATCTCACCAGCGATTGTCCTCAGTTGTTCAGGACTGGCATCGCCAGCAAGCAAGCGCAGGGCCTTGTCGAGTTGACGGATTTCGTCAACGACATTCTTCAATTCGGACACGCTCTCGGGATCGGCGGCCGCAGCTTCGCGATCCGGGTCCCGCTTGGCGGCCCACGGTTCCGGTGGCAGCTCTTCAGCTGCGGCCCGGCCCGCTTCGGTTAATTGATAGGACTTCTGACCATCCAAATCAACCGGCTCGGCCAAGCCTTCGTCGGTCAACTGCTGCAAGCAGGGGTAGACCGCTCCGGGGCTGGGCTGCCAGGCACCATAGGTGCGTTCGTTAAGCGCCGTGATGATCTGATAGCCATTGCGCGGTTCCTCGGTCAGTAAGACGAGGATGGACTG
>JAISGZ010000114.1 GCA_031262845.1 Propionibacteriaceae bacterium
GTTGGCCACTCGGTTCTCCACCTGTTTAGTGCTCAGCGGGGTGACGAAAGAAACACAATCACTCGAGATAGAAGAGGACAGTTGGTCGGTCACTGTGAAACCTCACTTCTTTTATTAGCCACCACGCTGGTTAATGGCGGTTGACAAGTACGCCGTAATCTGACATCAGCATTCAGCCTGGCTGCCTTTTTGGTTGAGAGCATTAATCCAACGCCCATCTGCAGGCAAAGCACTCATGGCACCCACTAGTAACCCAGTTGACGGTACCGCAATTGGGGCACTTGACCGCCTTATCGAAGTTGATTTGTTTTCTATCCTTACCCGGCGAACGAAATGGCATTTCAGCTCCTAACTCTTTCCGTGATTCAGTCATCACTGAAACTATATTCTGCCGAGTTCTTGAAATCTGTCGAGACGACAGTTTGAGGGGGCTAATTATCTACCGCCGAGAACACCCCTCCATTTTTCCGGGTATCACCCACCTGTCAGCCATGGGACCATAGAACGGTGACAGTCAGTGACACGCCTTTGCTGCGCCAGGACACAACCATCGACTCAAGTCGAATCAAGGCCGAACGGGCAATGACTGTCGTCTTGGGGGTTTTTCGTCTGGGGATGCTTGTTCAGGTGCTGTTCTCACTAGTCAGCTCCACTATACGGTCAGAAATCGTATGGGGCTCAGCCGTGGCAGGCAGCGTGGTTGTCGTGTGGAACGTGATCCTGTTCGGGGTCGTAATCAAGCAAAAGTCATTCGCTGCCACCCCGACCTGGATGTGGTTGATTGATTTCGTGGTAGCAGCACAGACTGTCATTGTTGTCTCTCAGGCACTCCCATCCAGCAGTCTTATCGGCACCTGGGCTTTCTGGCCGTATGCGTACATTTGCGCTACAGCCCCAACCTTCGCAATCTGGCCTCAACCTATTTGGCGATCAATGACGTTGTCAGTTTTACTCGCTGTCATCTACGGCGTGACCGTATTCCCAGGCAACGAGACGTTGATCTATACGATTATTAACAACGCGGCCAGCGTAGTGATTTATACCTTGATTTCCGCAATTGGCGCTTCATTCATCCGTCGCCTAGCCCAAACCGCCGACCAACATAAGGAACGGGCCATCGCATTGGAACAAGAACGGCATCGTTTCCATATGCATGACGTCACCGGGTTGTTGAACCGTTTATCACAAGAAGATATCCCACCGGAAGCGCTAGCAGCATTACGTACTCAAGCGCTGCGCGAATCTAATCGGCTACGTTATGACATCACCTCAGCTTCTGCCGCCACACCAAATGAACTCGGTTCGCCCACCGTTGAGAGCGTTATCTCGGCGTCGCTCAAGGGATTTGGACACCTGCCGCTTGAAATCCGCACGCACCTAGGCCAAGACATAAGTCTTCATCCAGACACCGCCGTAGCCCTCGAAAGTGCCCTGATTTCTTTGCTCTACAACATTCAATTTCACGCCGGCCAGGTTCAGGAAGTGATCATTCATTCGGCTCGACAAGCCGACGGTTGGGAAGTTTCGATTTGCGACGATGGCGTTGGTTTCGACCTTGAACAAACGCCAATGGGATTTGGTCTTAAACGTCAAGTCATCGCTGGCCTCCAGAGCCAAGGACTGACGGTGACTGTCGAAACCGCGCCCGGAGAAGGCACTTGCGTGTTCATTCACGGTCCACTGGTTGAGCCACATTAGCCGTGTCTGAAACAACTGTTCTCCTGTCACAACGGAACGCGCTACGGTCATACCGCCCGCCTCGCGATCCCCGGAAGGCCAGCATGAATGCCTCTCGCCCTCACAACCGTGTCGCCGTCATCGACGATTCAAGCCAAACTCGCGAATCATTCCACTTGGTCTTTCCTGAACTTGAGGTAGTTGGCACCTTTCCCTCGGTCAACGCTTTGACAGCAACTATGTCACCGGATGATGTTGACCTTACGGTCCTCGATCTACAGCTCAGCCGTAACTTTGACGAGCAAGTACTTCAAGGGCCAGCGGCTGTCGAGCATCTAACCGCCCGTGGCTACCGGGTCTGTCTTTACACCGACGAGAGGCGCCTACTAGTCTTGGCTACTTGTTTTTCCTCCGGGGCCTGTGGGTTGGCCCGCAAATCGGATTCCATAACTGACAACCAGACTGCTTTTCTCCAAGTAATTAAGGGCACCCCAGTGATACCGAGTTCGATGGTTGAACTGGCCGAATTGTTGGCCTATCGCGACCGTTTACCGACTCTTACGGAACGACAATCCGAAGTTCTTAGAGGACGAGCCCGTGGTATCACTTGGGGTGCTTTGGCCCGCCGACTGGGGATTTCCACCAAAACCGCCCAGGAACACATGAACGCGGTCATGCTGAAAATGATGTCCGTGCTCCAGGCCGCCCATCTCAGTAATTCGGCAACCCCCGGCGACATTGAACGAGCGCTTGGCCTAGCTCCGGGCGACCTGGCTGCTCCGACCTGCTAAGACCCAGCAACGGCCGACATGCCGCCTTTTATCTCTCTCACCATCACGCCCAGCCATAAACCCACCGGTACCCTCACATTTAGGACGACCACAACCATGTCCATCACTCGTAAAAGCCGTCGCATCGTCATCCACGTTGAACCACTGACCGCTCAACTCATCAACCAAGCTGCTCAGATACTCGGCGAAACCCGATCCCAATTCGTCGCTCGATCAGCCCAGGAGCGCGCCGAACGAAGTCTCACCCGAAATGACGCCGTCCTCATTAGCGAAACTGATTTCGACGCCTTCTTAGCCAGCCTCGACACTCCCTGCGGCTGACCGCTGACCAGAACCCGGACTTCACGACGGCAACTGAAGCCACTCGCCATACTGGACCGCCAGACCGTCGGCGATCACGGGTGAGCTGCCTCAGGGCGTGGGATACCCGGAAAAATGGAGGGGTGTTCTCGGCGGTGGATAATTAGCCCCCTCAAACTGTCGTCTCGACAGATTTCAAGAACTCAGCAAAGTTAGTTCCAGCTATCTAACTGAGGCAAGTGATGACGGTGCTGGCTACAGTTAGGAATGCAAGTTAGCACCTTCACAATTCAGGGCTGTCGCCATATCCATTGTTCGGGATCCCAGATCAGTCCATCGGTTTTGCTGTTGAGTGGGGGATCAGCGAATGAGATCACGGCTTGCAAGACGATGTGGAATTGTTCGGGTAGATGGTCGAAACGCTGACGTCGTCGCCACGCTGCCCATTTTGATTGTCCTGCCTTGTCGTAGCCGTGAAGTAATTCGGTCAGTGGTCTCAGCTGGGCTTTTCGGTGAGCTGACACCTGCTGAATGGCCTGTTCCAGTACTAATCCTTCAAGCGGCTGCCGCTGGGCCAGCATCCAGATGTCAGCGAAGTCGCGCCAACGTGTATTGGTAGGCCCTCGTTGAACAGCCGTCACAATCTTTTCGGCGTGAACCATGTACGGCGGGTAGCCAGTCATGATGATGGGATTACCACCGCGTAGGCGTGGTAGGGCAATGAGTTGAGGGGCCGGCCAAATTGGGTCGCCGACATTGATATCCACGTGGAAACGAATCACGGCGGAAGCAAGATGCGCCAGGATGTTGACGCGGACACCGGGATATTCGTCTTCGTCGCGGATGGGTTCGGCGGTGAGTGTCGTCGTGTCAAAAGTTAGACCGTCATCCTCGGGGAGGGTGACGGCCAGAATCTGCTGCACCAGTTCCAGCATGGATTCGACCTCGTTGCTGATGCCTGAGGCCGCGAGGTCGACATCACGCGTGGGTCGGCGGCTGGCGAAAGCGGCAAGCAGTACGCCGCCTTTGAGCACAAACGAGTTGGCGACAGGGCTTGACGCGAGTCGAGCTACGAACCCTTCGAGGGCATACAACTGGTGAAGTTCATCAGTCGGGCGGTGGCTGCGTCGAGCTTGGTTCTGCAAATCAAGGTAGGCCTGGCCCGCTGGCGTACCACGGGTGATTTGACTCATAGAAGCACCTCCAGGGTGGATCGCAAAACGGGCAGAGCTTTGGGAAAATGCGTCGCCATTTCTAACAAAATTGACGGCTGACCACCTCGCCTGAGCCAACGTTTCAACGCTTCATGAGCCATATCGGCACCTTCACGACGCTGTAATCGGTAGACATCGATGATGCTGCGCTCGGCGGAATAAAGACCGATGGTTATCTCCGAGTCGACCGCGACTTCTTCGCGGCCAAGGGAGAAAGTGCGTTTGTCAAAGTGATGCCAGGTCACAGGCGGTGTCACTTTGGGTGCCCAGCGACCACGGGGAATGGCTACGTCGATCGCGGTGGGTATGTCATCGATCAGGTCGTGCCTAGCCAGCGCCGACCTGAGGCAAATTGTTGCGTGGTTGGCTTTTCTGGAAATTTCCACAAGATCTTCATCGCCTAGCCAGTCACTTCGGCGGTACAGTCCCCGAGCAATTGGCACGATTTTGCCGTTCTGAATGAGGTTTCTGAGCTGCCGCTCGCCGATGATCCGGCAGGCCTCGGTAAAAGTGAAGGCGCTGGGTAGCGTCGACTCCGAATGGTTCATGCTCAGCTCCTCCCGTAGGATAACCTTGACAGGTTGGGTAGAAGTGTAAAGGATTTACTACGGATTTGGTTGAGGCTGAACCTCGATAATGTCGAGAATCGATTCTAAGCCTCGATAATCATCGGGGTTTGCGGTCATCAGAGGTAATTCGTTGGCGGCGGCGATGGCCGCGATCATGAGGTCGAGTCTTCGTGGCCTGGGGCTTCTACCGGTGGCTAGGACGAGTGCCGTTAGTTCGCCGTACTTTTCGGCGGCTTCGCGGTCGAACGGCAGTGGGTCGTACCAGCTTGTCAGGTCGGCGTAGACCTGACTTCGGCGGACGGCTTCCAGTGGGGTTGGGGCTAGGGCAATTCCGTAAGTCAACTCAGCGAAGGTGATCGCTGTGACTGATGAAACCTGAGGTAGGAGACCGCGTTGCGCGTAGGCGGGGAATTCGATGACGACGCAGGTGTCGAGAACGGCGTGTTCGACGGCCGGTGGTTTTTGTTCGGATGGCTCAAGGTTTGATTGGTCTGAGACCTTGTTCTTAGCCAACGCGATCACCGTTGTCCTCGAAGAATGCGTCAGCTTCGGCGCGCAGGGTGGCGTAGTCGAGCCGCGGCCAACGTGCGAAAGCCGCACTGACTTCGGCGATTGGCACAGCTTGTCGAGGTCCGGTAATCGGCAACAGCTGAGCCACAGGCCGTCCGTTCCGGGTCACCGTGAATTGCTCGCCCGCTTCAACGCGGTCCATGATCGTTGCCGAGTCGTTGCGGAGTTCACGTTGAGTAATCGTTGCTCGCATAAGTCCATGATAGCTCTGTGTGTCACGTAATGCTACGGCGTGATGCATGGGGGTGATGCTAGTGCCAGGTTGGTGAGGATCGCCATCCATATCCAAGGTGCAGCGCCGTCGATGCCAAGTGGAGATAGAAGAGCCCGCCGGTATTGGGGAAGCGTTACAGCTCTAGCCCTGGCGGGGCCTATTACTTTTGAAATTACCACACGCTGCGCAAGCGGTGGTGGCGACATCGGCAGGTTCTTTCGCCAGCTGTGAAAAAACTCGACAGGTCGGTGTTTCGAGTCAACGACTCGGGTGGGCGCGAACGGACTCGAACCACCGACTCCCTCCTTGTAAGGGAGGTGCTCTAACCAACTGAGCTACGCGGCAGTCGCCGGGGGGTCTCGCGGCCAGGGTGTGCAGCGGGCGCAACTGAATACCAGACGACCGGGGGCAAGACCTCAGACTTATAGCGGCGAACAGACCAGTATCTCGCTGGAAATCCGACTAGTAATTCACTGGAAATCAGACTAGTAGAAGGACGAAAAATCGACTAGTAGGGAAGTCAAACCAGCCTGCAAGAAGGTATGACGCCGTACGACAGAAGGATTCTCAACGACACCCCCGATGAGTTCATGGCCGAGCTACCCGCCGTCGCGCTGAACAGTCCGAAAGGGGTCGGGAAGACCGCTATCGAAGCCAATGATTCTTTTCTCGGAGTGGCTGGTGGATCTCACGAGGTCGATTTCGTTGTTCAACAAGGACGGGCCGTGGTTGGAGTCGAATTGGTACTCGCCTCAGCTGTCTAAGACGACGATGTTCGCCATCCCCGCTGGCTACGGGATTTTGAACAACAGGCGTGTCGGTTGTTGGGCAACTCGATCAATTACCTGGAAGCTTCTGGAAACAACTATGGCCGCCGAAGCGGCCATAGGACTCGCCGCACTAGGTGCGACTCAACGCTCAGCGAGCGCTCCATTCAGTGTACGGTCTGCTCGATTCCTCGATCAAGCGACTGTTGGGGAGCTGTGGAAAACTTTCCGTGGACAGCCACTGTGGTCAGTCAGAAGACAAGAAACTGGTGTTTCGAGTCAACGGCTCGGGTGGGCGCGAACGGACTCGAACCGCCGACTCCCTCCTTGTAAGGGAGGTGCTCTAACCAACTGAGCTACGCGCCCGTCACCGGGGTGGTCTGGCGGTCAGGGTGTGCAGTGGGCACAGCCGGATGCCGGACGACCGGGTGAACAAGACCTGAGACTAATGGAGAAATGAAGGCTCAGGGGTTTTTGACACCATTGATGGACTCAACGGTTCGCGTAGCAGGGGAATCGGCTAGGGCTCGCAGCCCCAGCCAGCCACCCTCAGCGACGACTACCCTTCCGGCGGACGAGCTTGTGAGCGGTCCAATCGGGGGACACCATGACGGTCGAGGTCAGGGCCAGGCCAGCGGCCACGGCGCCCTCGGAGACATCGGGTTGGGAGACGTAACCGGAACGACCGTGTTTCGGCGTCAACAACCAGATGACACCGCTGTCGGACAGGTCGGTCAGGGCATCGACCAGGCAATCGACGACATCACCGTCGTCCAACCGCCACCACTGGAGTACGACATCGACTGCATCATCTGATTCCTCGATCAGGTCGCCGTCGATGACATCCATAATCGCGTCACGTAACGCCTCATCGACGTCGTCGTCCCAGCCTAATTCCTCGATCACTAGGCCTTGGGAGAAACCCAGGGGGGTCACATCGGACTGGGCCACTTCGCTGCCGCGACCAGCGCTGGTCACATCGTCTCCTTCGTGTTGACTGTCGTCTCGTGGTCGGTCACCTGGACACAGGATCGCCGTCTGTGCGGTGAGAAACTACTGTAACTCAGCCTAAGCGATCGACCTAGAGGACGGTGAGTAATCCCATGAACTGTGGACGAACCGTGATCGTGGCCAGGCCCAGGAGAAGAACCCACAGCCGCCGTTAACCCTCCTCGGCCCCCGGCTCGACCGGACCGGCCGTGACTTCGTCCAGCCGGTAGTGCTGGTAAGCCAACCGGGCCACTTCGGGGTTGATCTGACCGGCCTCGGCCAGTTGCTGCAAGACCTTGACCGTGATCGATTGGGCATCGACTTTGAGCCAACGCCGGGCCGCCGGACGGGTGTCGGAGAAGCCGAAACCGTCAGCGCCCAGGGTGGCGTAACGGCCGGGTACCCAGGGGGCGATTTGGTTGGGCACGGCGCGCGCGAAATCGGACACGGCGATGACAGGACCCGGCCGGTTCTGGAGGCAGGCGGTGGCGTAAGACATCCGGCTGATCCCAGTCTCGAAAGCCTCACGGTCGGCTTCCAAACCGTCCCGGGCGAGCTCATTCCAACTCGTCACACTCCAGACATCGGCCACCACGGCGGCGTCCTGGTACAACAGCTCCTGAGCCGCCAGGGCCCACGGTACGGCCACGCCGGAAGCCAGAATCTGGGCCCGGGGCGCATCCGGCCGCTCATTCGACCAGCCGGGGCGGAGTAGATACATCCCCCGCTTGATGCCGTCGATGTCGATCTGGTCGGGCTGCGGCGGCTGAACCAGAGGCTCGTTGTAGAGCGTTAGATAGAAGATGGCGTCTTCCGGCTGGTCGCCGTACATCGTGTCCAGTCCGTGGCGCATGATGTGAGCGATCTCGTAGCCATAGGCCGGGTCGTAGTGGCGGATGGCCGGGTTGGTCGCGGCCAAGAGTGGCGAGTGGCCGTCGAGATGCTGGAGACCTTCGCCAGTCAGGGTTGTCTTGCCGGCCGTGGCGCCGATCAGGAAACCCCGCGTCAGCTGGTCGGCGGCGGCCCAGATGCCATCACCGGTGCGCTGGAAACCGAACATCGAATAAAAGATGTACATCGGTACCATCGGCAACCCGTGAGTGGCGTAACTCGTCCCGGCGGCCGTGAAAGCGGCCACTGAACCGGCTTCATTGATGCCGGTGTGGATGATCTGTCCGGCCGTCGATTCGCGGTAGGCCAGCATCTGGTCGGAGTCAACCGGGGTGTAGGCCTGACCGTGGGGGTTGTAAATCTTGATCGTCGGGAACAGCGAATCCATCCCGAAAGTCCGGGCCTCATCAGGCACGATCGGCACGATACGGGAACCGAATTCGGGGTCGCGTAACAGATCTTTGAGCAGCCGGACCCAGGCCATGGTGGTCGCCACGGCCTGCTGGCCGGAGCCTTTCGTGACACTGCGATAGGCCTCGTCACCGGGCAATTTGAGCGGCTTCGGCCGGTTCCGGCGTTCAGGTACGAAACCACCGAGTTGGTGGCGCCGGGTGAGCGCGTAACGGATTCGGGGATCGGCCGCACCGGGGTGGTAGTAGGGGGCGTCGAAAGGATTGTCATCGAAAGCCGAATCGGGAATCGGCAATTCGAGCCGGTCCCGGAAATCCTTGAGATTGGCGACCGTCAGTTTCTTCATCTGGTGAGCCGCCATCCGGGCCGTGAAATGCGAGCCGAGGAAATAACCCTTGACGGTCTGGGCCAAGACCACGGTCGGCGCGCCGGTCGAGCTGACGGCGGCGTCGTAGGCGGCGT
>JAISGZ010000044.1 GCA_031262845.1 Propionibacteriaceae bacterium
CAACCGGTCGGCCAACCTGGAAGGCCAGGGCGACAACGCCCCGCTCATGCCACCCCCGCTGCCCGTGGTCGATCTGACCGATCCCGCTGTGGCGACCCCCCAACCGGCGGTTGAAGCGACCCTGGCGGCCGACGACCGGGAGAAAGCGCAACTGACAAGTGAGCGCTGGGCGCCCTTGCCACCGATGAGTCCGGGCGAACCGTCGGACGCTACCGCCCCACCGGTAGCCGTCCCCGTGACTGTGTCGACAACCGACACCCCGGGCGATCCGGCGCACGCTTCGGCAACCAGTCCGGGTGATGCCGTGCCGGTCCGGGTGCCCCCGAAACCACCGGCCGTAGCTCCCATCATTCGTCCGGCTGACACGCCAACCCCGGTGGCCTCACCAGCCGCCAGCAACAGCCCGGCGGAAGTGCCGGCCGCAGCCGCTCCCGAAGCGGTGGCCACGCCGGAAGCGCCCGCTGCGGCAGCCCCCACCACCACGACCATCACGTCGCCCAGCGCCACCGGAGCTGATGCTCCCACCCAGGTCATGGACATGCCGGTGAACGGTGACGCGGCGGCGACCGACCCCGGTCAAACGACCAGCGCGTCGGTTGCAACCCCAGCGCCAGCGGCCGCTGACCAAAGTGGCGTGATCGCGCCCAGCCCGTCGCCGGACGCAGACCAGGCGACCGAGGAACAGAATCAGGCCACCGCCCGGATGGCCCGGTCCAAGGCCCTGGGTGAGGTCAAGCCGATGCCCGATGTGGTCGCGGCGCCGGTCCGTTTCCTACCGCCGACGACGTATAACAAGTTCCCCAGCCTGGTCATGATCATCCTGCGGGCGCTGGTCATCGTCTTGTTGGTCGATCGGGTGTGGCTCGATTTGCGCTCGCTCAGCGACACCATCACGTTGTGGGAGAACACGGTTTTGCCACAGGCCTACGCCGAGTACGCCGCCTACGCCCAGATCGGCTTGGAGATGGTCATCGCCATCTTGCTGTTGTTTGGTTTGGGCACCCGGGTGGCCGGCGCCTTGCTTATCGTGATCAACGCCGCCTGGCTCATGTTCCTCCTCTGGGGCGTCGGTTCGCCCTGGTCAGCGGCCGGTTCCGGGGTGGCTTTCGCGGGTGAGCTGCAAGTCTTGTGGATCGCTGTCGGGTTCGTCTTCCTCGGCCTCGGTGGTGGTGGTTGGCTGTCGCTCGACGCCTACTTCCACCGCGCCCGGATCGAACGAAAGAACGAGAAGGCGTCCTAACGATTTGAGCCGACTCCAGCCAAGCCCGATGAGAGACGGGTGACTGGGTCGGTGGAGGGGGCAGCCGACCGACCGTGCTCTGGCATGTGGCAGCTGTCTCATCGGCGGTGGGCGAACTGGTCAGGCGGAAACCGCATGGGCCTCGCTTCGGCGGTCATGTCCTCAGGTGATGTCCGCTGCTGTGGCGGCGCGCGATCAAGTCTGGCGGACCACGTAACTCCAGGTCGGCTATCGTGCGGTGGTGACTTCCGCTGACCCAGCCGATCCCGCGAACACCGCTGACTCCGAGGCTGACCCGACACATCCGCCGGACGACCCGACGACACCACTTCACGACCCAACGGCCGTAACAGTCGGCGTCGGCCCACACCCACGACCGTGGCCCGACGACCCCCGGCTCGACCCGGAACTGTTGGCGGCCGGTGACCGGCGGAATGTGCTCGACCAATACCGCTATTGGACGGTCGAGGCGATCGTGGCCGACCTCGACCGCCAGCGGCAACCACTTCAGGTGGCGATCCAAAATTGGGAACACGATTTCAACATCGGCTCGATCGTCCGGACCGCCAACGCTTTTAACGTCCAGGCGCTTCACATCCTCGGCCGGCGGCGCTGGAATCGGCGCGGCGCCATGGTGACCGACCGCTATCTCCACGTCTACCACCAGCCGTCGGTGGCGGCCCTGGTCGAGTCCCTCGGCGAGACCCAGCTGATCGGCGTCGACAACGTGCCCGGTTCGGTGGCGCTGGAGACGACCCGGCTGCCGGCCAACTGCTGTCTGCTGTTCGGTTCCGAGGGGCCGGGCTTGACCGAGGAGGCGCTGGCGGCTTGTAGCCAGGTGGTGGCGATCACCCAGTACGGTTCGACCCGGTCGTTGAACGCCGGGGCCGCCGCCGCCATCACGATGTATCACTGGACGCTGAGCCAGCGTGGGGTGTTCGGCTGAGCTGCTGGGTCGTTTCCCTCCTGAAGCTGGTTCCGGATGTGTCCGCCCGATCACCGCGGCGGAATCGTTCACGGGCATCAGCTGTCGACCACTCGTCCGGTTCACAGCCTTGGACTGGTCGCGGTCCGACAGATATGGCGCAGTTAGACAGAGCACTGGGCGCTGTGATGCCCAAAACTTGGACGCCGTCGCACCACCTCGTGGGCGAGTCCTTGTCCCTAGCCCAGCGCTGAGGCGGCCGACTATGATGGCCAGCGTGACTGAATTGAGCCCGACGCGACCGGCTTTGCCGCCGCTGCCGGTTCGTCCCGAGGGTGAATTTCAGGTCGCCTATAACCCCGTCTCAGCCGCTCAGCGAGTCGCCCATTACACCGGTCTGGTCAGTAGTCGGCTGCTCTGGCTCGGTGTCGCGGTTGTCATCTGCGTCGTCTTTTGGCTGGTCAACGGCAGTTCGCTGGGCCGTGTTGGAACCCTGGCCTTGTTCGGTGCCGGTCTTGGCTACTCGATTATCTGGCTGGTGATGGCTCTGATTGGCCTGTTCCGGGCCCGCCGGGTCCTGGCCTCGTTCGTGCCCGGCGTGGCCGTCAGGATCAACCGCTGGGGAGTCGATATTCACGGCGCTGCCTTGCCCTGGTCCGACATCACGGCCGTCAGCGCCCGGCAACGACGTTTGTCGGCGTACGGCCCCGATCTGGCGGTCGAAAGCCGCCAAGGCCAGCGCCGCAGCGTGCCCTGGCTGTTCCTTGACACCTTGCCCGGTAGCGTTGACGCGGCCATTCAGGCTTATACGAACGGCACTCAACGGCTCGATATTTCCCGACTTGACCATTAATTCCCGACCGATCAGGAGAAAATATGCCTATTGCATCCCCCGAGATCTACGCTGAGATGATTCAGCGGGCCAAAGCCGGCTCGTACGCTTATCCAGCGATCAATGTGACGAGTTCACAAACCGTCAACGCGGCTTTGGCGGGATTCGCCGAAGCTGGCTCCGACGGCATTCTGCAAATTTCCACGGGTGGCGCCGAGTACGCCTCCGGGCCGACGATCAAACACATGGTGTCCGGCGCCGTGGCGTTGGCCGAGTTCGCGACCGTGGTGGCGCAGAAATACCCCGTCAACATCGCTTTGCACACCGATCACTGCCCGAAGGACAAGCTTGATGGCTACGTTCGGCCGCTGATCGCGATTTCCCAGGAGCGGGTCGATAAGGGCCTGCCGCCACTGTTCCAGTCACATATGTGGGACGGCTCGGCGATTCCCCGGACCGAAAACCTCCAGATCGCCCAAGAGCTGCTGGGCCTGGCCCAGAAGGCCCACCAAATCCTCGAGATTGAGGTCGGTGTCGTCGGTGGCGAGGAAGACGGCGTCGAGAACGCTATCAACGACAAGCTCTACTCGAACGTCGAAGACGGTTTGGCTACGGCCGAAGCCCTCGGTTTGGGTGAAAACGGGATGTACATCACGGCCCTGACCTTCGGCAACGTCCATGGTGTTTACAAACCGGGTGCGGTCAAGCTGCGGCCCGAAATCCTGCAGGAAATCCAACTCGCCGTTGGTAAGAAATACGGTGTTGACAAGCCGTTCTCGCTGGTCTTCCACGGTGGTTCGGGCTCCAGCGCCCAAGAAATCTCCGATGCCGTCGATTACGGCGTCATCAAGATGAACGTCGATACCGACACCCAGTACGCCTTCACGCGGCCGGCCGCCGGGTTCATGTTCGAGAACTACAGCGGCGTCCTCAAGGTTGACGGCGATGTCGGCAACAAGAAGAAGTACGACCCCCGCGTCTGGGGCAAAGCGGCCGAGGCCGGGATGGCGCAGCGCATCGTCGAGGCGGCTCAGCAACTGCGGTCAGCTGGGAAACACTTCTAAGTTTTCAGACTGGTCGGTCAGCCCGGCCAGCTTGAGACACGACAGCGGCCCGCTCACCTGATGGGGTGAGCGGGCCGCTGTGTGTTCTTCGGGTATTCGCTCCCTAGCTGGCGCTGGACGCGCTGCCGGCACTGATGAGTTTGTCCTGTGGCTGGCCGCTGGCCCAGTTGATGTTGGTGTCGGCGACGGGTGCCGTCGAGGACGTGGCGGCTGGCGAGCCCGTGGTGGGGGCGCCAGCGCCGGTCATCGTGGTGGCCGCGCCGGCCGCAGTTGTGGCTCCAGCGGCGGCCCCGGTCGTGGCAGTGGCCATGGGAGCGGTCGGAGCCGGCGTGCCGGCATTCGCCGTGGACTGGTCCATGCCGTGACGAGGTTGCTCTTGAGCCTTCTGACTACTGGAAACCTGGTTCCGCAGAGACGCGCCGGCGACGATCAGGCTGATACCGGCGACGAAACCGTAGATGGCGGCGACCCAGATCAGAGCGAACAGCGTTGCCGCCGGGTTGAACCAGGTCAGGCCGATCATGACGACACCGAAGACGATGTCGATGATGCCGAGGGCGATGCCCCAGCCGCCGTATTGCCGTTGGGCCAACAGGACGATGCCCCTCACGACCAGGCCGATGCCGAAGATCCAAAGCAACAAGAGGCCACCGAAGAAGGCCGTCGACAACGGGAAAATCGCGACTAACAAGCCAACCACGACCGAGATGATGGCGGCTGCGAGGACCCAGCCCCAGTCGGTCACGCCGTCCTTGTGCATCCGCCAGGCTCGGGTGATTTCGACGATGCCGTCGACGATCAGCCAGATGCCGATGACCATGGCGATAACCGCCATCGCCATTAGGGGAGCGAACAGTAGCGCCGCGCCGATGAGAATGGCCAAGACGCCGCGGATGATGGTCAGGGTGCCGAATTGACGTTGCAATTCGGGTGGGATTAAACCTTGGAAAGCGGCCCGGAATGAACCAACGACGCCGTCCGGGAACGAGTTGGCGGCACCCGCCGGAGCGGAAGATGAATCAGCAGCCATGGGAGGAGACCTTTCTGTGCGAGTTGGTACGTCCAGCCGGTCGATGGTGTCCGAGCCGCGGTCTGCCTCAGTGGCAGTCCGGGCCTGAGCGATTTCGACTGACTAGTCGGAGCCAAGTGAATTATTCGATGAAGCAATAACACTAGCTCGGCCTCGCCTGGCCGCCTGAGGCAGGGTCGGTGACGGGGTCGGCAGGCGGTTGCGGACGGGGGTCGCCCGCAGTCAAGCCGGTAGGAGAAGCCGTGACTGACGCACTTCCCAACCCTCATTGAACTGAGGTGATACCGCACGTCTACGTAATAGTGAGAAATTCAAAGTTTATACGTGATTCACGACTTATTCTCGGGAAGTTCATGAGTTACACTGAAGCTATGACGTGGAGCGATGACTTCGAGAATGGGGTCTGGAGTGTGCCCTTGGGCGGTGATCGGACGCAAGGCTGGCTGGCCAAGGATTTTGAGGTTGAACTGGGTGTGCAGGTGCGGCGGGTGCGGATTGAGGTGGGGTTGACTCAGGCTGAGGTGGCTGATCGGGCGGGGGTCAGTGTGTCGACTGTTCATGGGTTGGAAACCGGTCGGGGGGCGACGGTGTCGACGTTGATTAAGGTTATGCGGGCTTGTGGACAGACGGGGTGGTTGTTGGGTTTGGCGCCGGACCCAGCGTTTTCCCCGATCCGTTTGGCTGATTCGGGCCAGATCACGGAGCGGCAGCGTGTCCGTCGTTCGCGGAAAGTCGAGTCACGGTCATGACTTACGATCCGGTGAAAACCGTCGCTGTTTTCTTGTGGGGGATCTTGAGCGTTTAGCCGAACGATTCCAAATCCCAGGGGCGCGCCACATTCTGCGTCAGGTTGATGACGCAGTCGCCGCCTGGCCTGATTTCGCGGCCCAGGCCGCAGTGCCAGCAGCGGCGGCGACCCGGATCGCTGACGATCACCGACGGAGCGGCGGATAAATTTGTGTCACTAGGGGTGATGGTGTCTTTGAAGGGTGGCTTTTTTCGTTCGTACGTCACCTGTTCTTCACAGTTTGACCATATGAGGGCGCTACAATTTAGGTAGGTTTTCTCACAACTTGGTAGCCGCGCTATGAGTTTCACCCACGATCGTCTGGGGCTCCTTTTTAAGGGGAGCCGGTCGAGTTGAATTAAGGCCTGGGTGGTCAAGCAGACTGTAGCTTTGGGGTAGTGACGTTGTTTTTTTGCCATCGTTTTTGTTGTCTATTGTATTGAAGAGCTTCAGCAACCTGTCACGTCACCGCGCGAAATAGATTTGCCGAAGGGCTCGGGAGAAACATGGAACTATCAATTGGCCAAATGGCTGAACTGACCGGTTTGACTCCACGTACGCTCCGCTTATGGGAGAAAGTTGGGATCCTTTTCAACGTACGTCGAGAGGACAACGGCTACCGGTTCTACACAGGTTGCGACCTCCGAGACATTGTGTTAGCAAAGCGATTGCAGGCCATGGGCTTTTCGCTCAAGGAAATGCGAGAGATCATGGATGACCTCAGGGGTGAGCTGGACTTTGATGAGTTGCGAATGCGCAACACAGATCGATTATGGGTGCTTCATGAAAGGCTGAAGCGAGAGATTGAAGAACGTGAAATTGGCAGAGAGATGATTTCTCATCACTTGGTTAACGATACGTTGTTGGACATCTCTGTAGAATCATCTGACCTCTTTCAAAGAACTCAGACTGTGTACCCAGAATTCTACAATCTCATTCCCAGGGATTGGGTCGGCTCAGATTGATTTGGTTGAATCTCTCTGAAAATGACAGATGGCCAAATATTCTCTCAAAACATGGCTCCCGCTACGCTATTAAATGGAGATTGCTTGACAGACAATTTGAAACTTTTGGCAACTCCTTTTCACTGCTGACCAGACGAATTACCCCTTGACCTTGTCCCGACGTCAAGGCCCACACTAAATGTGGTCATCCGCTCAAGGCCTGAAAGGAGTGTGCTCCTTGTTGCTCGTGTTTCTCCAATGGTGGTTAGGCGATGGTGACGCCGAGACATTATTCACTGTGATCTCTGACTGTGACGAGTTGAGTGAGGCTGAGCATTGACTGCCTGTCTCCTCCAGAAGTCGTGACGGACGAAAGAGGTCACGCCGTGCGTTTTGCCATCTATGGCACTAAAAGTATTTGCCGTCTTTGCCGGGTTACACCTCGGACGCTGCGGCATTATCACAAAATTGGTCTTTTACCAGAAACATCCCGGACAACCAGCGGCTATCGTGAATACACGTTCGAGGATCTTCGTGATGTCCTGCGCGCTCGACGATTAGTCGAACTCGGATTCAGCTTGGAAGAAGTCAAAGAGATTCTGCGGGGATCAGAGGCCCAGCGCCTCAGTGAGGAGACGATTCACCGCAAAAAAGCGGAAGTCTCGGCCCAGGTCACTAATCTTCAGAAACGCCTCCGCGCGCTCGAAGAGGTGGCTGCCGCCGACGGTTACCTCCATCTTCCCGCTAACCTGATCCAGCGGTTGGACCATATCCGGGAAGCGGGTGGATTGACCGAAGAAGACCTAGCACCGTTAATTCATGTTGTTGAATTGGTTGTTGCCTGCGACCGCAGCGGTTGGCTGGATGAGCTGGTGGCGGTGTTGGACCACGTGGCCGAGGCTTTGGACCAGTTTGGCGATGACTTCCGGCTTGACCGTGAACTCCGACGACTCGGTCCTGAGGCCAGCGAGCGGGAGATCCAAGCCCTGGCCGACGCTATCGGCAGTCGCATTGTCCGGCGGGTTACCGTCCCCCGTCCGAAACTCGACAACATGATGACTGAACTCGTCGAGTCGTCACTGTGGGGTTTGTTCAACGACCAGCAACTGGCCGTGCTCGATCGGGCGTTGGCAACGAAGAACGAGAGCTGAGTTTTCTGGTCACCCTTGGCTAACTAAGCCCATGGCTTCCCCGAGCCAGCGGAGAGCGCTGATGCGGCGGGTAATGACGTCCACGCGAACTTGGGCACCCGAATTGAGCTGAAGAGGGGTTTCGTCGGTCTGGATGGTCAGTTCGGCGATGTAGTACGGGGTGCCGTCTTCGGTTGTTTGGTAGGTCGTGGAGATTGTGTCGACGGCGCACGTGAGTTCCGTCTTGCGGGTAGTTGTCGTGGCCGGCAGTGAACAGTTAACCGTCTGACCTGGGGTAATAACAGGGACGAGATTGGCTGGGACGGCAGCCTCAACCTGATGGGTGGTAACGGTCGGGACAATCGTCAGGAGAGCCTGTCCGGTCGCAACAAGGTCGCCTGGATTGATGGGCGTGGCGATGTCGACGATGCCGTCGCAGGGCGCGGTCAGTTGAGCGTTACCAATAGCCAATTTGAGTTTGGTGGCGTCGAGGCCCAGGCTGGATTGGCTGTTGCGGAGTTCCTCTTCTTGGTTGAGGAGAGTCACCAGGAACTGGGTTCGTAGGGTGGCGGCCAGGTCGCTGTCGGCGGTTTTGGCCTGTTGGACTTGGGCCTGGAGGTTTTGGACTTCGGCGGTGAGAGCTGCCCGTTGACTGTCGAGATCGGTGATTTGGCTTTCGACTTGGACGATAAAGTCAGCGCCGTATTGGCTGGCCAAAGCTGTGTCAGTGCCGTTGATGGCCGCAGTTTGACCGGCCACGAACGAGTCATACAAGGACTGGGCGTATCCGTCAGCCGATGAGTAATCGGTGCCAGCGCGCACAGCGGCGGTCAGGCGCCGGAGTTCATCTTGGCGGGCGCCAAGATTTGCCAGGGTTGTCTGATTGGTGGTCAAGCTCGCCTGAGCCGTTTGGCTGGTTGTGGCCTGGTTGGTTTGAGCTTGAGCGACTTCGGCTCGATGCTGTTCGAGGAGGAGATAGAAGCGGGCGTCAGGCCCGTCGGCTGTGAACGGGTTACCGGAGCCGTCGACGGCTTGGCGGAGAGCGGCGTAGTTGGCGAGTTGCCCGGCGATCGTGTCAAGTTGGCTGGTCACGAGAGCGAGCTGGCTGGTTTCGGTAGTCGTGTCGAGAGTGACGAGCGGGTCACCGGTGTTGACGACCTGGCCGTTGTTCGCGGCAACCGAGATGATCGAGGCGGTCGCGGGAGCCGTAATCGTGCGGACCGGGTTCGTGGCGGCGATCGTGCCAGCGAGGGTTTCAGCGGCTTCGACTGGCAACACAAGGCTGAGAGACATCGCCGCGACGATCAAGGCGGCCGCGACCAGGATAAAGTTCCGGGCCCCTCGGGGCGGTTCGGTCTGGAGTACTTCACGGGTTGTGCCGATGTCAGCGATATCCAAGGTGGTGTGGCTCATGCGGGGACTCCTGGGGTTTTGGCTGCCCGGCGGGTCTGCGTCCCGGCGCCACAGATTCGGTCTGCCGCCACACCCGCGAATACGGGGTCACCTGGAGTTTGAACCGGTTCACCGACCGGGCTTTGTGGTCGGTTGGCCGTCCCGGACCGGGCTCGGGCTTCCGGGGGACGACTATTCGCACGTTGTGGCCGGATTGCTCGCGGACGCCTGTCCTGATGCTGGTTCTTAACCGGGCCATGCTCCAGTGGCGGCCGCGCCGGTCCCCCGTTTTTGGTAAGAGCAGGCGCATCTGAGCCACCGGTCTGGGCCCGCCACAGAGCCGCGTATTGACCGTTGAGACGCATCAGGTCAGCGTGACTACCAGCTTCGACGATCTGACCGGCTGACATGACGTAGATCAAGTCACAGGCCACAACCGTGGACAAGCGGTGAGCGATAACGAGCCGGGTAATCCGGCCGTCATCCATCGCAGTGATGGTGTCCGCGATAGCTTTTTCGGAAATCGAGTCGAGGTTCGACGTCGCCTCATCAAGGATCAACATGTCCGCCCCACGTAACAACGCCCGGGCGATCGCCAATCGCTGGCGTTGACCGCCGGACAAGTTCATACCGTCTTCGTCCAAGTAGGTTTGGTAGCGGGCAGGTAGTTTCTCGATGAACTCGTGAGCTTGGCTCTGACGGCAGGCCTCAATCATCTCCTCCGGTGTCATATCAGGCTTAGCCACCCGGAGGTTCTCCTCAATCGACCCGGCGAAAAAACTCGTCTTCTGAGACACGTAAGCAATCCGCTGACGTAACGACTCGGCCGAAATATCGGCCACCGCCAGGTCACCGAACCGGATCGTGCCCGACTCGGCCTCATAAAACTTCAACAACAACTTCGCCGTGGTCGTCTTACCCGACCCAGACTCACCAACCAAAGCCACCGACGCACCCGGAGGAATCGCCAAAGTCAAATTCTGAAGAACCGGCCGACGAGTCCCGTAACGGAACGTAACATCATCGAAAATGACCGGCTGATCGACCCGTTTGAGATCAACCTGATCATCCTCCGACAAAGTCTCAGCCTCCAAAACCAAGACATCCGACAAACGCCGGGCCGCCACGATCGCGGATTGAATAGTCGGCTGAAGATTCATCAGATTCCGTACCGGATCCAGGAAATAGACCAACAATGTATTGAACGCGACGAGTTGGCCGATTGACATCTCCCCAGCCAAAATAGACCGAGCCCCGACCCACAAAATAATGGCCGTACCCAATGCTCGAGCAGCATCCGAGACAACAGTCTGAATATTGTGCAACGTGCCGAATTTGAACACGCTGCGCAGCAACTTGACGTAAAGCGAGTCAGTCTTCTCCGTCACTAAAT
>JAISGZ010000090.1 GCA_031262845.1 Propionibacteriaceae bacterium
AGATAGGTTTCACCCATTTTCAGACCCCAGTGCAGACAGGCCGGTGCCGGACAAGCGTGGCCACTGTCGAGGACCCCAATTGGGGTTCCCGCCGCCACTCGGTCACCGACCGCCACCAAGGCCGTCACCGGCTCGTAGGTCGTGATGACCCCAGCGTGATCGAGCGAGACGACTCCCCGGCCCGCGACCAGCCCGGCGAATCGGACCTGACCGGCGGCCGCAGCCACCACGATGTCACCGGCTTGAGCGGACAGGTCCACGCCGCGGTGTCCGGCCAGCCATTTCTCGGCCGGCGGGTCGAACGCCCGCACCACCTCGCCCGTCACCGGCCGCACGCCGATTGGCAACACCGGCTCGGCCAACGCTGGTTGCCCGACCGACCAGAGCGGCGCGATCGTTCCCAGAACCAGCATGACCGGTAGCCAAACGGCTGTTCGCCAGCGCCGACGGCGGCTTGACGCAGCTGAAATCAGTCGGCCCGAGCGGGCCCCAGAATGTTGTCGTTCCACGCCTGGACTATGGTCCGGCGACAGCCATTTATGTCAGTTCGACGGTGTCTTGTTGATAACTTCGTCGGCCTGCACCGAGTTATCCACAGTTGGGCCGGGTGTCGCTCGGCGGCTCAAGCGGCTGGTGACCGCCAACGACACCAGGGCCAGTAGCCCAAACAAAACCAGCGGGGCGTAAGGATGATCGGGCTGGAGCAACGCCACCACGGCCGTCACCTCGGCCACCAGTGCCAAGCCGGTAAAACGGAGGTCACGCCGGAACAGCTGCAACGTCAGCAGCAGGACAGCCAGCAGCGTCCAGAGCCAGAACGAATGATCCCCCAACCAGTCGTTGAGATTAATCGGCACAATCGAACCTCACAGATCGCCCGTCACCCGGCGGCCGCCAAAGGTCGCCTGGGCCCACCAACGGCCACCGCGGCAACCGACTTCCAGCGGCAAATCGAACGTCGCACTCAGCAAGGGCCCCGTCATCACCTGCGGCAGCGGTCCGGCCGCCACCACCCGGCCTTGCTTGAGGAAGAGCCCGTGGGTCACTCCGACCGGGATTTCCTCAACGTGATGGGTCACCATAATCGAAGCCGGCGCCCGTGGTTCCATGACGATCAGGCTGAGGGTATCGAGCAGCAGTTCCCGACCGGCCAAGTCCAAACCGGCCGTCGGCTCATCGAGGATCAGGACTTCCGGGTCCGTCATCAGGGCCCGGGCGATCTGGACTCTCTTGCCTTCACCTTCGGACAGTGTGCCGAAGGTCCGGTCGGCTAGATGACCGACGCCGAGGTCGGTAATCAACTGATCGGCTCGCCGCTCGTCGATCGGCCGGTATTCCTCACGCCAGCGGCCGTAGACGGCGTAGGCGGCCGACAGGACCACGTCCCGAACCTTTTCCTGAGGTGGGATTTGTTCGGCCACGGCGGCCGAACAGACACCGATCCGGGGGCGTAATTCAAAGACATCGACCCGGCCGAGCATCTCATCGAGTAATTCGACCTCGCCGCTGGATGGGAACAGGGCTGCCGACACGAGGCTGACCAAGGTGGTTTTACCGGCCCCATTCGGACCGATGACAACCCACCGGTCAGCGCCGTCGACCGTCCACGAGACATGATCCAAGATGATCTGACCGCCCCGCCTTACGGTGACGTCTTTAACCTCGATGACCGGACTCACAAGACCTCACTCTAGACGATGAAGACGCTGAACTCCGCGTTCACCGGTCAGTGGTCCAGCGCTGGCCAGACGCCACAGCGTCAGACTCAACCGGACCGGTCAGTCTTAAGCGCCGGTGGCGTGCATCCCACCGTCGACGTAGATGATGTCGCCCGTGGTCTTGGGGAACCAGTCGGACAGCAGCGCCACGACGGCTTTGGCCGGCGGCTCGTGATCATCGGGGTTCCAACCCAGAGGCGCGACTTGCTGCCATTGGGCATCGAACGATTCCATCCCCGGGATCGACTTCTTCGACAAAGTGTTGACGGGACCGGCGGCCACCAGGTTCGACCGGATACCGAATTGGCCCATGTAGCGGGAGACGTAGCGGGAAATCGCTTCCAGGGCCGACTTGGCCACGCCCATCCAGTCGTAAGCCGGCCACGAAACCGAACCGTCGAAGGTCAGACCGACGACTGACGAGCCCGGGCCCATGATCGGCTGGCAGGCCCGAGTCAGAGCCACCAGCGAGTACGACGAGACCTGGAAAGCGACGGCGACATCGTCCCAGTCACTGGTCAGAAAGGCTCCACCCATGGTTTTCCGGGGGTTGGAGTAAGCGATCGAGTGGACAACCCCGTCGAGGCCGCCCAGTTTCTCTTTCAGGGTGTCTTTGAGAGACTCCAGATGTTCCTCGTTGGTGACATCGAGCTCAATCAGTTCCGGCACCACATCGAGCCGTTGAATGGCTCGCTCGGCCACCTTCATGGCCCGGCCGTAATTCGACACCACTACCTGGGCGCCCTCGGCCTGGGCAATTCGGGTGATGTGAAAAGCGATTGAACTTTCCGCCGTCAACCCTGTGACCAGGATGCGTTTGCCTTCGAGAATTCCCATTGCTGTCTAATCTCCTCCACACGGATTCCGGATTCCATCGATCGGGACGTGTGCAGCTTAGCTCGCCCTGCCGAACCCAACCAGACTCGTCACAAAGCCAGCTGTCGCCTTGACCCAACCTTGAGGGAAGATGACCCTTATGAGCCTTCATCACGCCGCCGGCTTGCTGGTCTGCCCGGTCTGCCGACAACCCTTAACCCTCGTTGATGGGCAAGGCGGCTACTGCTCACACGGACATCAGTTCGACGCCGCCCGCTCGGGTTACCTTAACCTGAGCCGTCAAGCCCAGCCGGCCAACGCCGACACCCGAGCCATGGTGGCGGCCCGGCGCCGGTTTCTCGCCACCGGCGCTTACGACCCCGTGGTCGACCAACTCGTGCCCCACACCACCGGACCGGTCTTACTCGAAGCCGGCGCCGGGCCGGCCTTTTATCTCAGTGCCTGTGTGGCGGCGGCCGATGATCGCCGGGGGCTGGCGCTCGACCTCTCGACCGCGGCCGCTCAGGTGGCCGCCCGGGCCCACCCCCGGATCGCCGCCGTGGTGGCCGATATCTGGTCGACCTGGCCGGTGGCCGATCAGACGATCGACTCGCTGCTGTGTCTATTCGCGCCCCGCAACCTGTCGGAATTCAACCGCGTGCTGCGGCCCGGCGGCAGAGTCCTGATCGTGGTGCCGAATCCCGGCCACTGGGCCAGTTTGCGCCGCCAGTTCGGTTTGTTGGATATTCCCCCGGCCAAAGCTGATCAACTTGTGGCCCAGGCGCCGGCCACTTGGGAGTTGGTCGAGCGCTGCCCGATTCAATTTGGCTTTTCCGCCAGCGCCGAACAGGTGGCCGATCTGATCGCCATGGGTCCGAACGCTTTTCACAGCTCGCCCCAGCCCGCCACGGCGGCCGAGGTCGAGGTTGATCTCAGTTTGCTGGTCTGGCAACAGCCAGCGTGATTTCATTAGCCGCCACGCTCCCCCCGACTACCTGGTCAACTGGAACTCAGGTTGCTTCGGACCATTCCAAGCGATTGATTTTTGGTCGGCCGACATCCAAATCTTCAGGTGCCCCAGTTCGACTTTGCTCGGGCCATATCCTTGCCGTCCGCAACTAGTTCTGAACGGCTAGTCAGCGATCAGGGCAGGGTTTCAACGATGGCGTTGGCCAGTTGACTGAGGTCAGATGGCGTTTGGACCGACCCACCGACGACGGTCATGACCCCGTCGGTCAGGGGCGTGATACAGGCGGCTTGGGTGACGTTATCGACCTCGTCGAGCACGCCACAGCGAGACTGGCCAAACCATTGATCCTCGCCGAGCGGGGTTGCCAACTGCGCCCGGTCGGTTGACAGAGCCACCACGGCTAGGGCCGCCGGGTCGTCATCGCGGGCGTAGGTGGCTTCGAGCTGGCCCATCGTCGGCCAGCTCCCGAGCACGCTGTAACCGGCGATTTGGCGCGGCAAGATGGCGTCGTCAACCTGGCCGATCGGGGCCAGCGGCGCCACGGTCATCGGATCGGTCGGTTCGTCGTCGCTACAGGCGGTCAGGCCTAATAAGGCAAAGCCGACCGCCCAGACGGCCCAACGGCGTGACCGCTGGCCCGGACTCGGTCGCGTTTTCACCAGGGAACTGGGGGACGTGGTGGGGGAAGTGAGCCGTGACACGGCCCGAGCATAACGGAAGGCCGGGTACAGTATCGGTCCTGTGACCGTCACCGCGACCGAAGTTGAAGTCCGGGCCGGCTCGCAGCTCCTGCTGCAGCCGACCAGTTTCGTGGTCAACCCCGGTGACAAGATTGGTTTGGTCGGCCGCAATGGGGCCGGTAAAACCACGTTGATGCGGATCGTGGCCGGACAGGGTCTGCCCGCCGCCGGTACGGTCCGCAGCGGTGGTTCGGTCGGCTACTTGCCGCAGGACCCTCGGACCGGCGACCCGACCCAGACCACCAAGCAACGCATTCTGTCGGCTCGGGGCCTCGACCAAATCATGACCCGGATGGAGCGCTACTCGACCGACATGGCGGCCACCACGGACGCCCAGCGTGATACCGCCATGGCCCGCTACGCCCGGGCCGAGACCGAACTCATGGCCGCCGGTGGCTACGCCGTTGAAGCCGAAGCCACCCGCATCGCGGTCAATCTCGGGCTACCCGAACGAGTCATGAGCCAGACCCTGTCGACTCTGTCGGGCGGCCAACGCCGCCGGGTTGAGCTGGCCCGGATTTTGTTCGCCGGCGCCGACACCCTGTTGCTCGATGAGCCGACCAACCACCTCGACGCCGATTCGATCGTCTGGCTACGCCAATTCCTCCTCAGCTTCACCGGCGGTCTGGTCGTCATCTCGCACGATGTCGACCTGCTCGGACCGGTCGTGACCAAGGTTTTTCATCTCGACGCCAACCGTCAGACGCTTGATCAATACGCCATGAGCTGGTCGAAATATCTCCTGCAACGGGAAACCGATGAGAAACGACGCCACCGAGAGCGGGCCGGAGCCGAGCGTAAAGCCGCCCAGTTGCTGGCCCAGGCGGACAAGATGCGAGCCAAAGCCACCAAGGCGGTGGCGGCCCAGAATATGGCTCGGCGTGCCAACCAGCTACTGGCCGGAGTCGAGGCGGTCCGAGTCCAGGACAAGGTCGCCCGGATCGACTTCCCCCAGCCGGCGCCGGTCGGCAAGGTGCCACTGTCGGCCACCGGCCTGTCGAAGTGGTACGGCTCGTTGGAGGTCTTCACCGATGTCGATCTGGTCATCGACCGGGGCGCCAAAGTCGTCATCCTCGGCCTCAACGGGGCTGGTAAAACCACGCTGCTGCGGTTACTGGCCCGCGTCGAAGAGCCCGACACCGGTGAAATTCATGACGGTCACAACCTCAAACTCGGCTACTACGCCCAGGAGCACGAAACTCTCGACACCGAGGCCACAGTGCTGGCCAACATGATGACGGCCAGTGCCAGTCTCAACGAAACCCAGGCCCGGTCGATTCTCGGCTCCTTCTTGTTTACCGGCGACGCCGTCGACAAACCGGCCAGAGTCTTGTCCGGCGGCGAGAAAACCCGGCTGGCGCTGGCTAAATTGGTCGTTTCTCAGGCCAACCTGTTGCTGCTTGACGAACCGACCAACAACCTCGACCCGGCTTCGCGCGACGAGGTTTTGGCGGCCATCAAGT
>JAISGZ010000179.1 GCA_031262845.1 Propionibacteriaceae bacterium
CGTAAATCCCGTAGTACTAATGATTCAAAGAGTAAACCGAAGGTTTTCAAGTCCAGGCTTAATTCCTCTGGTCCCGCCCGCAATAATGAATCCGTCATAGCCGGATCAACAAAATGGTGTTTGGCGGAAGTCCGAACCCTGGCTTTGGACCGTAACACCGGATGCCACGCCAGCAGCGGCTCCAGCACCATCAGCCGTTCGAGAGCCCGGATGTAATGCCCAACTGTGTCCGGATGCATCGGATCATTCTCACCGGTGTCAGCGGCTAGCGTAGTCAAAGCTGCCTCGGTCGCGGTGTTCCGCGCTAAGGCTCGCATTACCGCCAGCACTCGAACCGGATCGTGCCGCACGCTGTCAGCCATTTTAATGTCGCCGAAGGCAATTTCGTTGACGTATTCAGTGACATTTCGGCGAGCGGCCAACAGGCTTCGCTGCCGGTCTCCCGGCCAACCACCGTGACAGGTTTCTTCGATGATGTCGTCGAGCGTCAGGGTCGATTGACCAGAAACGTTTTTGGCGCCGCTGAGTAACTCCTTCAGCGATACATCTTGACTCGACAAACTCGATTCGGCTAAGGACAAGGTCCGCATACGCAACCTGCTGAAACGGGCAGCGCCAGTGTGCCGCGTCTGATCATCGGCCGGGCTGGCGGAACCTGTGAGAATAAACAGCCCATCAGCGCCTCGATCATCGACTTCACGGCGGACAGCGTTCCAGATCTGAGGAGCGAGTTGCCACTCATCAATCAAACGTGGTGTGGGCCCGGCCAAGACTTTGAGCGGCGCAATCTTCGCTGTTTCGCGTATCGTCTCATTGACATCCAACCGGACTTCGCTGGCCGCCAGTTGCCGGGCGGTCTCTGTCTTTCCGCAGCCTTTAGCTCCCTCAATCAGTACTGCGCCAATCCGATTCAACCGTTCTGAAAGCTCGTCATCAGCAATTCTGGGAAGGTAGGATCTCGTCACATCAATCACCTCTGGCTAGCTGTTATAATCATCCAACTGGCTGATTGCAGTAATTATAACTGGCTTCTTGCAGAGTTTTTGACTGGCTTCTTGCAGAGATAGTGACTGGCTTCTTGCAGAGTTGCTTGGCCGCACCAGCGGTGCCGACTCGCGGACCGATCCCGAACTGATCAGGCTGACGTGACTACGTCATTCAGCTTTTACCGGACAGCGCCTGAGCGGAAGCCAGTGTCGGGGTGGTCGCAAGCTGTAAGCTTCTGCCCGATGTCTGAGTTCCAGGTCCTAACCATTTGCACGGGCAATATCTGCCGGTCGCCGATGGCCGCTGTCATGTTGCGCCACGCTTTTGGCTCGCCCCGGGTCAGTGTTACGAGCGCCGGTACGAGTGCCGTGGTTGGTGCGCCGATGACAACTGAGGCGCGGGCCATTCTCAGTGGTTTGGGGCTGCCCGACGAGCCGGTTCACGTGGCTCGTCAGCTGCGGCCGGAACTGATCCGGCAAGCGGATTTGATTCTTGGCCTGACTCGGGAGCACCGCCGTCAGATTGTTCATCTGGAGCCATCGGCGACGCCTCGGACTTTCACGGTCCGGGAATTTGGTTTCGTGGCCTCCCAAATTGGTCAGGCGGACTTGGAACAGGCGGCTCGGCGTGAGGCTTGGCGGCTTGATCTCGATCCAAGTGATCCGACGAGCCTGTGGCCGATTGGGATCGCCGCGGTTCAGGCTTCCAAGGGTTTGTTCCCGATCGCCAATCCGGAACAGCTTGATGTGTCCGATCCCTATGGTCACCCGATTGAGGTTTACGCCGCCGCGGCTGCCCGGATTTTGCCGGCCGTTGAAGCTACGGCGGCTTTCTTCGCTGATCTACCAGGTCGTTTGCGGCGTTCGATGTCACCGGCCTCGCCGACCCTCAAAGCTGACCTGAGAGCGCTGGTCGAAACCACCGCCGCCTGAACCATTTGAGGTAAGGCGGCATTCGCAACCGAATGAAGGTGGATGCCGGCTTTCTGGCCGTCACAAAAAGAAGGTTGTTTTGCCACTGCGGCGAGCGGTACTCCCTCATTCATCAACCACTACGGGGAGAGACGCAATCCCACTGGGCACAGTCACCGAACCGGCTTGACTCATCAAGGTAAGTCCGTCTCTGGGTGACCGGGGCGGAAGGCTGGGCGCGGCACTCTGGAACCCGCTATTTCAGGAAATTCCTCCAGTAGATTTCAGGAAATCATTCCAATAGAACCCGGAAATCGCTGGCGCTAGGCCGCCACCCGCCGCCGCTCCGGGATAAACCCCTGAAGTCGGGAAATACCGGCCGCTGTTGACCGGACCGCCATCTTGACTCGGTCGGCCCGCAGGGCGCCTTGTCGGCCGGAGACCGAGACGGCGCCAACCGCCGTGCCCGTGGCGTCGAGGATCGGTGAGCCGCAACAGACCGTGCCGAGGGCTTGTTCTTCGTTGTCGAAGGCGATCGCGGTGCGCCGGACTTCGACCAGAGCGGCGCGGAGTTTCTCCGGTGACGTAATCGAATGGGGTGTCAGACGGGGGAGGCCGCGTTCGATCACGGCGTCGACCAGTTCGGCTGGCGAAAAAGCCAAGATGGCCTTGCCGACAGCTGTCACCGAGGGAGGGAGGCGGCCGCCCAGGCGGGACCGCATGACGGGGGCGCCGGACGGACGAATGATGTCGAGATAGACCAGATCGAGGCCGTCCATCACCGCCAGGTGAACGGTTTCCCGAGTGGCGTTGGCCAAGTCGGCCAGGAAGGGTGAAGCTGATTCCCGTAAGCCGCGCTCGAAGAGAGCCAGATGGCCCAACTCGAACAGCGGTAGGCCAAGGCGGTAGCGGCCGGATTGAGTCCGCTCCAGTAGGCCAAGGAGTACTAGTTCTGATACCACCCGGTGGGCAGTTGATCGTGGTAAGTGGGTTCGGCGAGCCAACTCGGACCCTGTCAATTCGCGGTCAGTGGCCCGAAATGCGAGAAGCAATCGGGTCGCTCGACCTAATGTGCTTTCGGCTCGAGGCTGTGCCACCATGACCCGGATTTTACGTCCGTTCACCACGAAACCTGAGGGTTCTCGTCCCAGTAATTGGGACGAGAAGACCACAGGGGCTTGAATCGAGCCTCCGGCTGTCTAATGTCTCACCTAGCGGGACGGCGAGAAGCAGTCAGGGAAAGCGCTGAATTATCCGACCAATCTGGTCGCGGTTTCGGTGGCTGAGAGGGCGAGAGTGGCGGATTATTCCCCTCAGGCCGGTCGCGTCCCGCAGGTTGAGACGGGGGTCTTGAGTCCAACGCCGTCAGGGCCAAAGATAAGCCCATACCTCGTGGGATGACAGCGATTCGTCATCCACCGAAGAGAGGTACCGGTCGGGCGGCCCACCCTCCGTTGGCGGCCCTTCTGAACGGACGACGAAGGAGTGTCCTAGGTTATGACGCAGAACGACAATCCGAAGCTGGCGGGATTCGCCGAGGAACTGTTGACGGCGTACCGCACCAAGCAAGCGATTGCGCCCCTCAGCGAGCGGGACGCCAGTTTGACGATTGACGATGCCTACGACATCCAGCTGGCCCAAGTGGCGGCCTGGACCGCTGCCGGAGCCACGATCAAGGGCTACAAGGTCGGCTTAACTTCTCAGGCCATGCGTCAGCAACTCGGCGTTGACCAGCCCGATTTCGGCCATTTGACCGAATCCATGTTTTACCCCGAACACAGCCCGATCGATACCGCCATCTTCCTTCAACCCAAGATCGAACCCGAGGTCGCCTTTGTGCTCGGCCGCCCACTGAGCGGCCCCGGCGTCAACGTGGCCGATGCCATCCGGGCGGTCGACTTTGTTCTGCCGGCGATTGAGCTGATCGATTCCCGGGTCGCCAACTGGCGGATCGGCATCGTTGACACGGTGGCCGACAACGCCTCCTCGGGCGGCTTGGTGCTGGGTTCGAACCCGACCCGGCTGGAGGACGTCGACCTCGCTCGGGTCGGTTGCAACTTGATGATCGACTCCACCTTGATCGCCAGCGGAGCCAATTCGGCCGTACTCGGCTCGCCCATCAACGCCCTCGTCTGGCTGGCCAACACGCTGGGCCAGCGGGGCATCGCTTTCCAACCCGGCGATGTCATCTTGCCGGGCTCGGTGACCGCTGCCTACCCAGTCCAATCAGGGTCTGTGGTAGCGGCCGAATTCGCTGGACTCGGCTCAGTCACCGCGGTTTTTGCCTGACTCGACTCATCGATGAGCTAGATGGCTCATCAGAAAGGATGCTTATGTCAACCAAAGCTGTCGCCGCCATTGTGGGGCCAGGCAACATCGGCACGGACCTGATGTTCAAACTCCTGCGGCGCTCGGAATCACTAGAAGCGCGCTACATGATTGGCGTCGATCCGACATCGGACGGCCTGGCCCGGGCCACGTCACACGGTCTGATCGCGAGTCACGAAGGGGTCGACTGGCTGTTGGCCCAAGACGAGTTGCCGGACATCGTGTTCGAAGCCACGGGCGCCCGCGCCCACATGGCCAACGCCCCCCGCTATCTCGAAAAGGGCATCATGGCGATCGACCTGACGCCGGCCGCCGTCGGTCCTTACTGTGTGCCGGCGGTCAACCTGGACGACAACCTCGACCAGATGAACCTCAATATGGTGACCTGTGGTGGCCAGGCAACGGTGCCGATGGTGGCCGCCGTGTCGCGCGTCGTGCCGGTCGAATACGGCGAAATCGTGGCCTCGCTGGCCTCGAAGTCAGCCGGACCGGGAACCCGGGCCAATATCGACGAATTCACCGAGACGACGTCGGATGCGATCGTCAAGGTCGGTGGCGCCAAGACCGGTAAAGCCATCATCATCCTCAACCCGGCCGAACCGCCGTTGATGATGCGCAACACGGTCTTTTGCTCGATTCCGCCGGAAGTACTCGACGACAAGAACCTGCAGGACGAGATCCGCCAGTCGATTGCGACGATGGCCGACAGCGTCAAGCGCTATGTGCCGGGCTATCAGCTCCGGTCCGACCCCCAGTTCGAAGCTCCCAAAGACATCTGGAATGGCATGGCCCGGGTGGCCGTCTTCCTCCAGGTGACTGGCCGGGGTGACTATCTGCCGGAATACGCCGGCAACCTCGACATCATCACGTCGGCCGCTGCTCAGATAGCCGAGCGGATTGCCCAGGGCCGGATCATCCCGGCTAAATCCGGTCAGGCCAAGTGAGCGAAGAAGGGATCAGAACCATGACTACTACTCCTATGGTGACGAAAGACGCAGATGGCAATGTCATCGGTACGCAACGCCAAATCCGCTTGACCGACACGACCTTGCGGGACGGGTCACACCCGATGAGACACCGTTTCACGGAAGACCAGGTGCGCCGCGTGGTGCGGGCCCTGGACGAGGCCAACGTCGAGGTGATCGAAGTCACCCACGGTGACGGCCTTGGTGGCTCGTCGTTCAACTACGGCTTCTCGCTGGTCGATTCGATCCGCCTGATCGAAGCCGCGGCCGAAGAAGCCAAACAGGCCAAGATCGCCTGCTTGTTGCTGCCTGGCTTGGGCACGGTCCAAGACCTCAAGGCGGCCTACTCGGCTGGCGCTCGGGTGATCCGGTTGGCCACCCACTGCACCGAAGCCGATGTCTCGATCGAGCATTTCAAGGCCGCCCGCGACATCGGCATGGAAACGGTCGGCTTCCTCATGTTGTCGCACCGGCTCGAACCCCAGAAGCTGGCCGAACAAGCCGTGATCATGGCCGATGCCGGCTGTCAGTGTGTTTACGTCGTCGATTCGGCTGGGGCCCTGATCCTCGAACAGGCCTCCGACCGGGTCAAAGCCGTCGTCGACGCCATCGGTGACCGGGCTCAGGTCGGTTTCCACGGCCACCAGAACATCTCGATGGGCGTCGCCAACTCGGTCTTCGCTCAGCGGGCCGGAGCCCGTCAGATCGACTGCTCGGTCTGTGCGCTGGGCGCCGGGGCCGGGAACACGCCGACTGAGGTCATCGCGGCGGTCTTCGACCGGCTCGGTGTTGACACCGGGATCGACGTCTTCAAGATTCTTGATGTGGCCGAGAACGTCGTCAAGCCGATGATCGAACGGATGCCGGTGATGGACCGCGGGTCGATCATGCAGGGTTACGCCGGGGTCTACTCGTCGTTCCTGCTCCACGCCGAACGGGCCGCCGAACGCTATGGCGTGCCGGCTCACGAACTGCTGTGGGAAGCCGGCCAGCGCGGCTACGTCGGTGGTCAGGAAGACATGTTGATCGACATCGCCTTGGAGAAAGCGGCCCAGGGGGCGGCGGTATGACCGACGCTTGGACGATCGACACGGTCGCCACGGAGCTGCTGGCCTGTGAGGACGAGCGCCGTGACCGGGTTCGGTTCACGGACGAGTGGACTGATATGTCACTCGAACAGGCCTACGCCATCCAGGACGAGACCTTGCGTCGGCGGCTGGCCCGTGGTGAACATGTCACCGGGATCAAGCTGGGCTTGACTTCACGGGCTAAACAAGAGCGCATGAACGTCAGCCAGCCTCTGATCGCTTGGCTGACCGACGCCATGATCATGCCGGTCGGTTTACCGGTGCCGAATAGCCGTTTCATCCATCCTCGGGTGGAACCGGAAATCGTTTTCGTCATGGGCGCCGACCTGCGCGGTCCGGGCGTGTCGTGTGCGACCGCGATGGCGGCCGTGGCCTGCGTCTTGGCCGGGGCTGAAGTGATCGACTCGCGCTACCGTGATTTCCGTTTCCGGGCCCCCGATGTGGTGGCTGACAACGCCTCGTCCGGGGCCTACATCACCGGTCCGGTGCTCTTGCGGCCGGACCAGTTGGACCTGGCGGCCGAGTCGGTGGCGGTCGAAGTCAACGGTCAGATCGTCGACACGTCGACCGGTGCCGCCGTCCTCGGACACCCGGGTGAGGCCTTAGCCCTGGCGGCCAACGGCTTGGCCGAACGGGGTCTCAGTATCAAAGCCGGCCAGGTCATCCTGACCGGTGGGATCACGGACGCCTATCCAGCTCCCCCCGGAGCCAAGCTGGCTTTCCATTTCGCCCACTTGGGCTCGATTCACGTCGCTGGCGGTCAGTGATGCCTTTCATCGAAGTGACTTTGGGCGACGGGCGTACCCCTGAACAGCTGCGGGCCCTGATCAGTGGTTTGACGACCGCCACGGTCGGGGCCATTGGCGCTCCGAAAGACAGTATCCGGGTCGTTATCCGAGAAGTGCCACGGACGCATTTCGCTGCCGGCGATGTCACCTTGGCGGAAAGAGAGAAACAATGACGGAATTCTTTGGCCACATCATCGACGGCGTCGAAGTGCCGTCGGCGGATGGTCGGACCTTCGAGAGCCAAAATCCCTATACCCAGGAGAACTGGGCGACGGTGGCTTACGCTGGTCAAGCTGAGGCGGAGGCGGCCATCGCGTCGGCCCGTCGGGCCTTCGACGAGGGTGACTGGCCCCACTGGGGGCCGCAGCGGCGCCAGGCGGTGTTGCGTCGGTTCGCCGAGTTGATGGTTGAGAACAAGGTTGAGTTGGCTCGTCGTGACACCCTTGACATGGGCAAGCCAACCCCCCAGGCGATCGCCGACGTCGAACGTTCGGCTTGGAACATCCGTTTCTTTGCCGACCATCAGGTGCTGAGCACCGGTGAGCAGTATCCGATGGACTCCGGCCATCACGCTTACTCGATCTATCAGCCGGCCGGTGTCGTGATCGCTATCGCGCCCTGGAACTTCCCGCTGATGATGGAATCGTGGAAAGTCGCTCCGGCTCTGGCTTGGGGGAACACTGTCGTTCTCAAGCCCAGTGAATTCACGCCGGCGTCGGCCGTTTTGTTCGCTCAGTTGGCGCTCGAAGCCGGAGTCCCGAAGGGCGTGTTCAACGTTGTTCACGGTTTCGGCGACGTCGGCGCGATGCTGACGCACGATCCGCGGATCGACCGGATCACCTTCACTGGTGAGTCGGGGACCGGCAAGAAGATCGAGGAAGCGGCGAGCCATAACGTTGTCCCGGTATCGCTCGAACTGGGTGGCAAGGGTGCCAACATCGTCTTCGACGACGCTGATCTCGACAACGCCTCCGACTGGGCCGTGCAGGCCATCTTCCGTAACGCCGGCCAGGTCTGCTTGGCGGGCTCACGCCTGTTCGTCCAGAGCAAGGTCTATGACCAGTTCATGGCCATGTTCAAGGCCAAGGCTGAGGCCATGGTGATCGGTGATCCGATGGCCGAAGGCACGGACTTCGGGCCGCTGTCGAGCCAGACCCACTACAACAA
>JAISGZ010000052.1 GCA_031262845.1 Propionibacteriaceae bacterium
CGATTGGTTTCATGACCCCGAATATGAGCCACGCCCCGGATTGTGGTCGGACTATCGGCCAGCACCGCCAGCGCCGCCACCACGGGAGTCAGTTCGCTGGTGGCTCGCAGGTCAACCTCCAGGCCGTGGAGCTGACCATCCCCGGTCACCGTCAGTCCGGCCTCGGTCAGTTCAAAATGACCACCAAAGGCGGTCAGAATGGCCGGGGTTTGAGCCCCCGGCTGGCTGGTGTGGCGCGGCCAGCCAGGCACGGTGACGGAGCCGCCGGCCACCAAGGCGGCGGCCAGGAAGACGGCCGCGGTCGTCAAATCCGGTTCGATGGTCTCGTTCCGGGCCTGGATCGGGTCGGGTGCGATTCTCCAACTGGCGGCAGTGGTGGCGGTGGACGGGTTTGCGGGATCGTCGTCGGTCGTCACCCCGGTCGCCACGCCCCGGTCGGCCAAGGCCTGGAGCGTCATCTCGATGTGAGGCCACGAAGGGATCGGTGGACCAGCGTGGTGGAGTTCTAAGCCGTCGGGGAAACGGGCCGCCGCCAACAACAAACCGGAGACGAACTGGCTGGAGCCGCTGGCATCAATCGTGGCCGTCCGGCCAGTGAGCGGGCCCGTGACCGTGAACGGTAGCCGGTCACCCGTGACTGTTGCGCCGAGTTGGACCAAGCCGTCCAACAGCGGCGCAATCGGACGCTCGGCGGCCGCTACATCACCGTAGAAGCGGGTTGGGCGAGTCGCTAAAGCCGCTAGTGGCGGCACGAAACGCAAGACCGTGCCAGCTAAGCCACAGTCGATCGACTGGCCGCCAACCGGATCGGCGATGGGCTGGATGCGCCAGCCCTGAGGGCTGATGGGCGAGCCCGTCGCTGGCCGATCGAAGTCCCTCACTGACGGTGTGTCCGGACTAAGCCCGGAGTTAGCGGCTGCGGGGTTGTGGTCCGGGGCGGCGGCCGGGGTACTCAATGTAACGGCCGAGGGACTGAACGTAGCGGCCGGGGGACTAACAGCGTCAGTCGTGTCGATGCCCGCACCCAAGGCTCGTAAGGCCGCGATCATGAGATCGGTGTCACGGGCGACCAAGCCACCGTCAATCGTGCCCGGCCCGTCCGCCAGCGCCGATAAGACCAGCGCCCGGGCGGTGGCTGATTTGGAGCCCGGAACGACTACTGAGGCGTCCAGGGCGCGCTCAGCGACCGGGACCGACCAAGAATCAGCCACGGGCTTTCAGCCGTCGGCTCCGGCGAACCCGGCGTTCAACCGGGTCACTGCCCGTGGTCTGCTGGCGGCTGACTTGGCGGCTTGCCTTGAGGCGCCACCTAAAACCAGGCCGCCCCTGAGTATCGAGACTTTCGATCAGACAGGCGCCCAACAAAGCCAGTTCCCGGCCGCGGTGAGAGCAGGCCGGTTGGGTCGGAGAAGCGGCCTCGTCTTCAGCGGCCGGCCGCCGCATGAACAACTCGATGATTTGGCGTTGGATCAGCAAGACGGCGCCCAGCCGGCGCCCGAGACCAGTCGCCATGAGAACGGCCCCGACCAGGTCCAACAAGCTGAGCAAGCGGACAGTTGCCCGGCCCGACTGTGGCACCAGCTTGGCCACGGGGGCGGGTGCGTGCTGATCGGCCCAGGTTCGTAGTCGATCGAAAGCCGGTTCGACGGTTTGGGCCACCTCGGCGGAGTGACGCCAGGTGTTCTGACCGCGGCCGATGAAATAGCTGGCGAGTAAGGCTCGGCCAGTGAAGCGCAACAAGCTCATGGACCATTCTTACCATTGACCGGCTGAGCCGACCCAGTCGACTGGCGAGCAAGCGCCGCTCGGCCGCCAAGGGTTGGTGGATCAGCTCACCGACCAGTCGGATGACGATTGGGGTGGTGTCACGGACCGGTCGCTCAACTGTTGGGCGGAGCTGGTGCCACCGGTCTCGGCCCTCGGTCGTGGTTTGGGTCCCCGCCGGTCGTCCGGCCGGGGGAGGGTGAATTTCGTCTTTTTGGGGGAAGCGGCCGGCCGTCGGAATCGGCTACCCGCCAACTGCCGATATTTCCTCGGGGGCTTGCCAAGGTTTTATCGCTCCCAACCCCTTTCCTGCCTAGGGCGGGTTAATCCCCCTATCGGCGGAGTCGATATCAGGGTTTTCACTCAGGGGCTAGCCAGGGTTTGCGGATGGATGAAGGTCTAACCGCCGAACGTTATCTTGAACGTGAAGGAAACAGTTCTCTTGGAAAAGACACCCATGAATAGCATGGCAACCGATCTCTTAGAGATAACTCCCCAGTCCTCTCCGGCGGAAAAAACCGAGGCACTAGAGTTATCTGCGATGACTACCGCAACCGGCGTCGTTGATGACGTCACCACGACTTTGGATTTGTCAACCGAGACAACCGAAGATCGTCGTGCGCGTTTTGAACATGATGCCTTGCAGTACCTCGATTTGCTGTATTCAGCAGCTTTGCGGATGACGTCGACGTCAGCCGATGCCGAGGATTTGGTTCAGGAAACATATGCCAAGGCTTATGCCTCATTCCACCAATTCCGTCCCGGCACCAACCTCAAAGCTTGGCTCTACCGCATCATGACGAACGCCTACATCAACAGCTATCGCAAAGCTCAGCGTTCGCCCAAAGTTTCCGATGACCCGGAAGTCGAAGATTGGCAGCTGGCGCGTGCCGAGTCGCACACCTCATCGCCGACCCTGTCGGCTGAAGCGGCGGCTTTGGCCAACATTCCCGATGGTGATGTGTTGGATGCGTTGCGCTCATTGCGGCCAGAATTCCGCTACGCTGTCTATTTAGCTGATATTGAAGATCTGTCTTATAAAGAGATTGCTGAAGCGATGAATGTTCCGGTCGGAACAGTCATGTCACGTCTCTCTCGGGCGCGGGCTCAACTCCGGGCCAAGCTATCTGGCTAGTCAAGTAAGAATGATGGGTACTTTAGGCGCGAATGATCTGGACGAAACTGCTTGCCAGCATGTCCAGGAACGGGTTCATCTATTTCTCGACCAAGAATTAGATGAAGATGCTGCTGACGAGATTCGGCGCCACGTCGTCGCTTGTGAGCGGTGTACCGACGAATTAAATGTCTGGATTACGTTGCGGCGGCTGCTGAAGCGGGCCCACCATCCGACGTCGGCCCCGGAAGCGCTGATCCGGCGAATCGCCGATCAAATTCAACAAGCTGATGAAGATGGTCTAGCCGATTGCCCCCATGAGGTGGCGGCTTTCCCGGCGATCCCGGTGACCTGAATCAGTTGATCCAACCGATCCCATCTGACCGACACCGCCGTCGGCCGCAGTCTCGCAGTTGAAAAGACGACATCACCCGGCCGCCCCCAAAAATGGCTATGGCCCCGCTGCCGGGGCCATAGTGTTAACGACTTAAACGTGTGCCGACTTAAGCGTGTGGCCGTTTGCCGTGATTAGCGTTGGACTTGCGCCGGGCCCGGCGCTTTCTGCCACCTTTTCCCATGACCTGACTCCCGTCATTTCTGTGTCTTCGTTCCCGCGGCGAGCGGCGGTCAGCCAGCTCAGCTCCGGCTGGCCAAGTTATCACGACTCGGCGTTGATTGACACCGCCCACTAAACTCGCCGCGTGTTATCTGTTCCGGCCGCCGTCGCCGATGACCTCGATCTGACCGACCGTGATCTGGACTTTCTCGATCTCATCGTGGCCGAGTGGCATTTGTTGGCCGACCTCAGTTTCTCCGACTTGATTCTGTGGGTGCCTGGCCAGGACGACAATGAGTTTTTCGCCATCGCCCAAATCCGGCCCTCGACCGGGCCGACAGCCTTGACCGACGATGTCGTCGGCGACTCGATCAGCTACGACCCGGAAGCGCTGGTGACCGAGGCTTACCTGTCGCAGCGGATTACATCGACCTCGAACAACAAGCTCCAAGCCGGCATCCCGGTCGATATCAGCGCGATCCCGGTGCGCCACGACGGCCGTGTCATCGCCGTGGTCGAGCGACACACCAATCAGATGGGAGTCCGGGCGCCGGGCGAGTTGGAAGACAACTACCTAGCCATCGCGGAACTGTTGGCCGATATGTTGTGGCGCGGCCAGTGGCCGGATAACGACAGCCGCAACGTCACGGTCGGACCGAGGGTCGGCGAGGGCTTGATCTGGGTCGATCCGCAGTCGGTCGTGAGTTATGCCAGCCCCAATGCCGTTTCGATCTATCGCAAGTTGGGTCTGTCCGGTGATTTGATCGGCGAGCCCCTGATCCCGTTGACGCTCAGCCTGCTGACGAAACCTGGTGAGCCGATCGACCGCGGTGTCGAAGCTCATTTTCGGTCCCGCTCGACTCAGGAATTCGAGATCACCGGGCCAGGTGCGACGGCGGTGGTTCGGACCTTGGCCCTGACTCGTCAGGGGCGGGACGCCGGGAAACTGGTCGTCTACCGGGACGCGACCGAATTGCGCCACAAAGAACGCCAGTTGGTCACCAAAAACGCCACCATCCGGGAAATCCACCACCGGGTCAAGAACAATCTCCAAACGGTGTCGGCGCTGCTGCGGTTACAGGCCCGCCGGATGACCTCGGTCGAGGCCGCCGAAGCCCTGCGCGAAGCCGTCGCCCGGGTCCAAGCCATCGCCATCGTCCACGAAATTTTGTCGCGCAGTTTTTCTGGCACCGTCCAGTTCGACGATATCGCCGACCGGCTGCTGCGGCTGTCGGGCGAAGTGGCGGCGCCGAGGGGACGGGTCCAGGGTTTACGTGATGGTTCGTTCGGCGCCATTCCGGCCGAGGTCGCGACCGCTCTTTCCCTGATCATCACGGAACTGTGCCAAAACGCCATCGAGCACGGTTTGGAAGCCGGTTCGGGCACGATCGTGTTGGCTCCGCGCCATCTCGGCGATGACCGTTTGGAGGTCAGTGTCATCGACTACGGCCAGGGCTTACCGGCCGGCTTTCAGATTGACGACCAGAACCGGCAGTCCTTGGGCTTATCGATCGTCAGCACCTTGGTGGCCGATTTGGACGGGAGTTTCCGGTTGGAGCCGAACCCGGATGGAATCGGAGCCCGGGCCATCGTCACGGTCCGGTTGCCGAACGCTCGTGAGAGTCACGGTCGCTGACCCCTGGTTGACGCTGCAGGCCGACTACGAGTCGCTGGTGGCAGCCGGCCGACAAAGACTGAACGAAACTGGGAGTTGGTTGGGACGGCCGGGATCTAACTAGACCGAATCCGTAACCGTTAGGCGTTGTGGCGCAAGCGAGAGCGAGCCTGACGCCGTTTCATGGCTCGGCGTTCGTCCTCGGACAAACCACCCCAGACACCGTGGTCTTGGCCGGCCTCAAGCGCCCACTGCAAGCAGCGGTCACGCACGCTGCAACGGCCACAGACTTTCTTGGCCTCTTCGATTTGCAGCAAAGCGGGACCGGTGTTGCCGATCGGAAAGAACAGTTCGGGATCTTCCGTCAGGCAGGCGGCTTGGTGACGCCAATCCATAAGGTCCGGCTCCTTGGGGGTCGCTATCGGTCAATGATGCTCAGACCAGGCGATCTGGCATCAGGTCACGATCACCGGGTCGGGATCATGACATCGGACCACAATCGGGAATCGCAGTCCGGCATGAGCCGGATTAGGTTCCGGCAGCGGGGACTAGTCTTCCAAGTCAGGTGGGGTTGGCACAAGGGATAAGACGGAAAAGTTTGAAAATCGGCAGGCCCAAGTCTCGGCTCTTAGCTGGCGCCAACGGACCGTGAGCGTCATCCAATGAGGGTTTGGCCACGGCAAATGTTGACCTACGGAGAAATCTCCAGGGATTGACGGCTAACGATCGAGCGGCGGGCGAAAAGTATCAAGCGGACCGTGAAATAGCAGATCAGAACGTTACGCAGGGCTAATAACAGGGTCGCGATGACGGTCAGGCCGCCCTGCCAGAAGATCAGCCAGTCGTAGCAGATCGGGTAGATCAACTGGGTCAGAACGGTCAGGCTGAGCGTCCACAACGCGATCTGGCGGGCTAAGTGGAGGGGCGTCACATTGGCGCCGGTCAGACCGGTATCGGGGTTGCGGGCGGAGATCGTCAAGAGCCCAGCGACCGGCCCACCGAGCCAAATCATGTACTGCGGGCTGAAGGTTTTATTGGTCACGATCATGATCAAGGTGGCGATGATCATGAGTGTGCCGGCCTCGATCGGGGTGCGCTGGCGGCGACGCAGCCAGCCGATGTAGAGGGCCAACATGGTCAGGCCGCCGGCCAGGGTTGCCACGCTGGACAGCGACGTGAACAGGTCGGTGCCGGGGCCGTGAATTTCGAAGGCGTTGTACTGCGAGACGGCGACCGAGTAGGCGTTCTCTGAGACGGTGGCCTGGTAGGCGTTGCCCGAGACGGAGACCTGGTAGGTCGTCTGGGTGAACAACTGGCTGAACAAGCGGGCGACCATGGCCGGCGTGGCCCAGATCGACTCGATTTGCAGCCCGCGATCGGATTGCCAGGTCAGTGGACTGATCAGGCGATCCCAACCGGCCGCCCACCACGAGATACCGGCCAAGGCCGCGCCGGCGCCGAGGAAGCCGGCGGTGGCTCGGAAAACGGCTTTGCGGTCAACCAAACTGGCCGGCCACAAGAGGGCAGGCCAGAGCTTAAGGGCGGCCCCGCCGCCGATCATGGCCCCCGAGACGACCCGCTGCTGGCGCAGCAAAGTGATCAGGGCAGCCGCCGATAAGACCGCCGTCAGAAGATCGAGGCGCATATATGAGATCGGTCCGATGGCGATGATGAAAGCCAGCCAGAAACCGACTGTCGGCGCCGGGTTGGTGCCGTAGCGGCGGGCCGTTTTCCAGAGCCCGAGGGTCATCAGGGCGTCGGTCAAGATGAATAGACCGATGAAAGCGATTCGGAAGCCCATCAGTTCGCCGAAGCCCAAGACGTACGGCACAGTCAGCACCGCCAACAGCGGAGTTGGGTATTCCGGCATTGTGGCGGCCGCACTCTGGCCGTGGAAGAGGGCGTCGATGTTCTCCCAGTAGTAGCGGATGTCGCCCTGGCTGTGGAGTCCGAAAGCCGCCCAGAGACCGAAGATGACAGCCCGACTGCCGAACCACCAAGCGGCTGCCCGGCGGCCGTTCGGCAACACCAGCCAGCGCCGTAGCAGCGGTTCGAGCCAGTTTCGGAAACGTTGCCACTGGGGCGGTAGGCCTGAGAGGGCGTCTTGCCAACGGCGCGGCAAACGTTGGACGACGCTGTCACGCCAACGGTGTAGCACGGGCTGGAACGGTCTCACAATGGTTTGTCTTCTCGTTGGGGGAGAGCCAAGCTGGCGCCCCCGGCAGGATTCGAACCTGCGCTCCCGCCTCCGGAGGGCGGTGCTCTATCCCCTGAGCTACGGGGGCTGACGCAGGGGTTAGATTAGCAGCCTTCATTGGCTATCAGGCAATTTTGCGGTGTCGTGGCGTGACCTGATAGAAGCAGCCGGCGCCAGCCCTGAAGCCAGCCTGGCTGAAGTCGTCGGCCAGTCGAGCATGACGTGGTTGGCCAGTCGGTCGGGCCGAGTGCTGACGGACCGGCGTCCGCGGCCGGAGCCCGTCGGCCAGCGCGTGGGGCACGGCCGGTCGCGCTCCCGTCGCATAGAATGCCGTCGTGCTTGCGACGATTGACCTACGCTCGGCTGACGCTGAATTCGACCTGGCGGCGGCTTTACCGCGGGCCGAGTTCGACGTCGGTCAGGCTTTGGCTCAGGTGGAACCGATCTGCCGGGCCGTCCAAACCGACGGTGAAGCCGCCTTGCGGCGTTGGTCCGAGCAATTCGATCACGTCGTGCCGGCCTCGTTCCGGGTCGATCCGGAGCAGGCCGCGGCCGCCGCGGCGGCTTTGGACGACGACTTGCGCCAAGCCTTCCTGACCTCGATCGAGCGGCGGCGGGCGGTGGCCGTGATCGAAGCCGATCAGCCGGACCGGACGGTCAGTTTGGCGGCCGGCGCCAAGGTCACGATTCGGCGTTTGCCGGTGGACCGGGTCGGCCTCTACGTGCCGGGCGGGTTGGCGCCCCTGGCCAGTTCCGTGATCATGAACGTGGTGCCGGCTCAGGCCGCCGGTGTTCGCTCGATCGCCGTCGCCTCGCCGCCTCAGGCTGAATTCGGCGGCCTGCCGCAGCCAACCATCTTGGCTCTGTGCCATCTGCTCGGCGTCGAGGAAATCTACGCTGTTGGCGGCGCCCAGGCGATCGCCATGTTCGCTTATGGGGTTCCGGGCTTGTGTCGGGCGGTCGATTTGGTGACCGGCCCGGGCAATATCTACGTCGTCGCCGCCAAGCGTCTCTTGCGGGGCCAAGTCGGGATCGACGCCGAGGCGGGGCCGACCGAAGTGGCGATCTTGGCCGATGCCTCGGCGCCGGTCAGCTTCATCGCCGCCGATCTGCTGTCGCAAGCCGAACACGACCCGCTGGCCGGGGCGGTCCTCGTGACCGACAGTCTGGCCTTGGCCGATCAGGTCCGGGCCGAAGTCGCTCGCCTGGCCGACCAATCACCCCACCAAACCCGGATACTCCAAGCTCTCAACGGCCGCCAGTCGGCCGTCGTGCTGGTTCGGGATATCGACCAGGGGATCGCCGTCGTCAACGCTTACGCGGCTGAACACCTGGAGATCATGACCGCTGACCCGGCGGCCGTGGCGAGTCGGATCGACAACGCCGGGGCGGTCTTCGTCGGCCCTTACGCGCCCGTCTCGCTGGGGGATTATTCCGCCGGTTCGACCCACGTCCTGCCGACCGGTGGCGCCGCCCGCTATCAATCCGGCTTGACGGTCGACAGTTTCCGCCGCACGGTTCACGTCATCGACTACGACGCCGCCGCCTTGGCGGCCGTGGCACCGGGGATCGAACGGTTTGCCCTGGCCGAAGACTTACCCGGCCACGCCGCCGCCATCGCTGTCCGGGGGGCCTGATGCTGCCGGCCGAAGTCAGTCTGAAGGAATTGCCACTGCGGCCCGAGTTACTCGGTCAGCAGCCTTACGGGGCGCCCCAACTCGACGTCGCCGTCCAACTCAATGTCAACGAAAACCCCTACCCGCCGAGTAGCCAACTGGCGGCCGATATGGCGGCCGCCGTCCAAGCCAGCGCCCGGACGCTGAATCGTTATCCGGATCGGGAAGCCCACCAGCTGCGGTCGAAATTGGCCCGCTACCTCGGTCACGGTCTGTTGTCCGACCAGGTCTGGGCGGCCAATGGCTCGAACGAGGTCATGATCCAGCTACTCCAGGCCTTCGGTGGGCCGGGTCGGCGGGTTATGACCTTCACGCCGACCTATTCGATGTATCCCGAGTACGCCCGGGACACCCTGACCGATCTCGTGACCGTGCCCCGGCGACCAGATTTCACGCTCGATTTGCCGGCCGCCTGGGAAGCCATCGAGGCCCTTCAACCCGATGTCATCATCGTCGCCACGCCGAACAACCCGACCGGTACGTCAACCCCGATCGGGGTCATCGAACGGCTCTGCCGGGCCAGCCGCGGCATCGTCGTGGTCGATGAGGCCTACCAGGAGTTTTCCCGCACGCCCGACAACACCTGCCTGCGCTTACTCGACCACTATGGCAACCTGGCGGTCAGCCGGACCCTGTCCAAGGCCTTCGCCTTCGCCGGTGGCCGGGTCGGTTACGTCGCCACCAGCCGGGCCATCGTCGAAGCCCTGCGGATCGTGCGCCTGCCGTATCACCTGTCGACCGTGACCCAAGCCGTAGCTTCGGTGGCGCTCGACCACGCCGCCGACCTGCTGGCTCACGTCGCCGAACTGCGGCAAATCCGTGACGACAGCATCTTGGTCTTGCGCCAGTTGGGCTGCGATGTCATCGACTCGGACGCCAACTTCTGTCTCTTCGGCCAGTTCGCCGACCGCCACGCCGTCTGGGATGGTTTGCTGCGCCGGGGCGTCCTGGTCCGTGAAACCGGTCCGGCCGGGTATCTTCGCGTCAGTACCGGCACGGCTCACGAGATGCAACAGTTTTTTGTCGCTCTGACCGACCTGCTCAATCGCCAACCAGGGATTCTGCTGGGCCGGGAGCGCTGAGACCGACCACTGTGCCTCAGGCCGGGCCGAAGAAAGGAAAGAGCTGATGAATCTGCCACCGCGGACCGCTCGGGTCGAACGGACGACGTCGGAATCAGCTGTCGTCGTCGACCTTAATCTCGACGGCCAGGGTCAATCGACGATTGCCACCGGCGTCGGGTTCTATGACCATATGCTGACGGCCTGGTCCCGTCACAGCTTGATCGACCTGACCGTTCAAACTGAGGGTGACATCGACGTCGACGGTCATCACACGGTTGAAGACACCGCCATCACGCTTGGGCTGGCGCTGCACCAGGCGCTCGGCGACAAGGTTGGCATCCACCGCTTCGGCCTGGCCAGCGTGCCATTGGACGAGGCTTTGGCGACCTGTGTGGTCGATGTCGCCGGCCGGCCCTACGTCGTCACCCAGGGCGAACCGGCCGGATACGAAAATGTCCGGATCGGCGGTAGCGGCGTGCCCTACGCCGGGTCGATGACGCGCCACGTCGTCGAAAGTTTGGCCATGAACGCCGGTCTGTGTGTTCACCTGACGGTCGAGGCCGGGCGTGACCCGCACCACATTGCCGAAGTCCAATACAAAGCCCTGGCCCTGGCCCTACGCCAAGCGGTGGCCCGCGATCCCCGGGTCAGCGGTGTCCCCAGTACTAAAGGAACTTTGTCAGCGTGACCACCACGGAACCAGGCCAGCTCGCCGAGTCGGCCGGGAGCGAACTGGAACGGCCCCGGCCCCAGATCGTCGTCTTCGATTACGGCTCAGGCAATGTCCACTCGGTGACGCGGGCCCTGGCCGCCACCGGCGCCGCCGTCACCTTGACCGCCGAACCGGCCCTGGCCTTGGCGGCCGATGGCCTGGTGGTTCCCGGAGTGGGGGCTTTCGCCGCTTGTATGGAGCAGTTGGCGGCGGTCGGCGGGGTTGAGATCATCCGCCGCCGGGTCGCCGCCGGTCGGCCGCTGTTGGGAATTTGCGTCGGCCACCAGGTCTTTTTTGCCCGCGGCCGGGAACATGGTCTCGACACCCCAGGGATCGGTCTGTTCCCTGGCGATATCGAACCGCTGCCCGTGACCCGGTTGCCGCATATGGGCTGGAACCAGCTTCGCGTGCCGTCGGCTTCACCACTGTGGGCCGGCCTGGCCGACGAGCGGTTCTATTTCGTCCACTCGTACGCCGCCCTGACGGCTGAAGCCGCCCCGCCCGAGGCTCAACTGGGCTGGACGACCCACGAAGGCTGCGACCTGATCGCGACCGTCGAGTGGGGGCCAGTCGTCAGTACCCAGTTCCATCCGGAAAAATCCGGTCCGGCCGGAGCCAGGTTGTTGCGGAACTGGGTCGCCGGCTTACTGCCACCACGGTCCGGGGCTAGCCAAGTCGATAATCACGGGAACTGATGGTCGACTGTCCGGCCATCGCGCCATCGGGTTGACCGACGACCAGCAGTTGACAGTCGGCGATTTTTTAGGCATAGTGCTCCCGTGACTTCTTTGGTCGTCGTACTTATCGATTAGCGCGTCTCGCTTGTGAAGGCGCGCGCCCTCGTCTGCCGTTGGCAACGAGGGCTTTTTCATGGGGTCACAATCTCGCCTAAGTCAACAACAAAAGTCAGGAGGAGCGGAATGACATCGGCCACGTCTACGTCAACTGGACCGATCACGGGGGCTCAAGCTCTCGTCCGATCACTGGAACGACTTGGTGTTGAGGTAGCTTTCGGGATTCCTGGCGGCGCCATCTTGCCGCTCTACGACCCACTGTTCGATTCGTCGATTCGTCACATCTTGTGCCGCCACGAGCAGGGCGCGGCGCACGCCGCCGAGGGCTACGCCACGGCCACCGGCCGGGTCGGCGTCTGTATCGCCACTTCGGGGCCAGGGGCGACCAACCTCGTGACCGGCTTGGGTGACGCCCACAGGGACTCGGTGCCGATCGTCGCCATCACCGGGCAAGTCGGCTCGACCGCCATCGGCACCGATGCTTTCCAAGAAGCCGATATTCGCGGTATCACCTTCCCGATCACCAAGCACAATTTCCTCATCAAACGAGCCGACGACATCGCTCAGGCGGTGGCCGAAGCCTTCCACATCGCCGGTACCGGCCGGCCTGGTCCGGTTCTGATCGACGTCACGAAGGACGCCCTCAACGGG
>JAISGZ010000246.1 GCA_031262845.1 Propionibacteriaceae bacterium
TGATGACACTGGTGGGTTGGGTCGACCAGTCGAGCAGGGCAGCCCAGGTCGAACGGAAAGCCAAGGGCGCCTCGGCGGCCAAAATTTGGCCGGCTTGTTCGGGATTTTCCGCCATCCGATTGAGCACGGCCGTATCGGACTCGACCCGCCAAGCCGCGTGGTGGCGGGAGACCCACAACACCTGGACGCCGGGGATCGACTGGCAAGCGCTGACCAAGGTATCGGGCATGACCTCACCGGGTAATTCGACAATGAAGTCGTCAATCGCCCAATCGGGCCCCCGGTCAATGATCTCTAGGGAACAGATATTGCCGCCGATAGCTCCGACCGCGCTCGCCACCTGGCCCAAGGTGCCTGGGCTCTCCGGTAACTGCAACCTGAGGAGGAACATATTTCTCCGTTTCCCATCTCCACACCGGCTGGTCACCGGCATCATCTCACCCACATGGAGTTCTCGTGGCCTGTCGAGCCTAGTTTTCCCTGCGGAAAAATGTCGCCTTCGCGGCAGCCGGTGGGGCGCCCACCGTCCAGCACGAAGCACACGCAATTTTCCAAAGGGAAAAGTCTTCAACGCGACAGACCACTAGATTGTCCCTCGGAAACGGTCTTTTCCGAAGTCGCAACCATCGTGGCAGGCCACAACCAGACCGTGTTGGGAACGCTGATGGCATTTGGCCGGGAACCAGTGTCGCATAACCCGGTGAACAACTGTCCGCCGTATCACCTCAGACCGTCCATCACGGCTACTGACAGACTCACGATCCGGCGGCCAAGGGACCGAAATTCGAGCACCACACGACCCAGTGGCCTGACCTGAACCAACTTGGCGTCACCGGCTCGGCTCCAGGCGCCGGTAGCGCGGGGAGTCACACAACCAAACGGCCAGACCCGAACCGACCCTTTAGGATGAGTGGCGTTCTTGGATCGAAGGGAAGCCTGTGGCTCTCACTATCACCGACGTGGCCCGCTTAGCCGATTTGGCCCGTATCAATCTGACGACCGACGAGTTGGAACACCTGACGGGCCAACTCGACGTCATCTTGGAATCCGTGGCGGTGGTGTCGGCTGTCGCTGACGACGACATCGCCCCGACCTCTCACGCGCTCGACCTGACGAATGTCTTCCGGGCCGATGAGGTCAGGCCGTCGCTGACACCGCCCTTGGTCTTGGCGATGGCTCCGGCCCAAGAAGACGGCCGCTTCCGGGTGCCCCGGATTCTGGAGGCCGACTGATGACGGCGGGAACCATCGAACCGATGATCGAGGGCACGGCTGCCGAATTGGCCCAGGCCTTGGCGGCCGGTGAGATTTCCAGTGTTGAGCTGACCCAAGCCTGTCTCGACCGGATCGCCGCGGTCGACCCCCAGGTTCAAGCTTTTCTGGCCCTCGATGGTGAGCGGGCGCTGGCGCGGGCGCTCATGATCGACGACCAACGGGCCGCCGGGGCTACTTTGCCGCCGCTGGCTGGGGTGCCGGTGGCGGTCAAAGACTCATTTACCTACACCGGCCTGCCGACGACCTGCGCTTCCCGCATCCTCGACGGCTGGCTGCCGCCCTACAACGCCACGGTCGTTCAGCGGCTGATCGATGCCGGCTTGGTCATCATCGGCAAAACCAACCTCGATGAGTTCGCTATGGGCTCGTCAACCGAGAATTCGGCCTTTTTTCCGACCCGCAACCCGTGGGATTTGGAACGAGTGCCCGGCGGTTCCGGCGGTGGTTCGGCGGCCTGTTTGGCGGCCGCTGAAGTGCCCTTGGCGATCGGTTCCGATACCGGTGGTTCGATCCGTCAGCCAGCCGCCCTGACCGGCACGGTCGGCGTCAAACCGACCTACGGTGGCACGTCGCGTTACGGCCTGGTGGCGATGGCCAGTTCGCTCGACCAACCGGGGCCATGCGCCCGGACCGTACTCGACGCCGCCTTGCTGCACCAGGTCATGGCCGGCCACGACCCGATGGATTCGACGTCGATCGATCAGCCGCCGCCCGACATCATCGCGGCTGCCCGCAGTGGTGACGTCAAGGGTTTACGGATCGGGGTGGTCGAGGAACTCGGCGGCGACGGTTACGCGCCGTCAGTCGTCCGGCGTTTCCAGGAAGCCGTGGCGGCGCTGACCGCCGCTGGAGCCGAGGTGGTTTCCGTTAGTTGCCCCCATTTCCACCAGGCCCTAGCCGCCTACTACCTGATCATGCCGAGTGAGGCCAGTTCGAACTTGGCCCGCTTCGACGCCATGCGCTACGGCCTGCGGGTCGGTGATGACGGTCTCAACTCGGTCGAACAGGTCATGCGCTTAACCCGCGGCGAAGGTTTTGGCCCCGAGGTCAAGCGGCGTGTCATCCTCGGTACTTATGCCTTGTCGGCTGGCTATTACGAGGCTTACTACGGGTCGGCTCAGAAGGTTCGGAGCCTGATCATCGACGACTTCAACCGGGCCTTCGAACAGGTCGATGTCCTGGTCTCGCCGACCAGTCCGACGACTGCTTGGCGACTGGGGGAGCGGGTCGACGATCCCTTGGCGATGTACAAGGCCGACCTCTGCACGATCCCATCCAACCTGGCCGGTAACGCCGCCCTCAGCGTGCCCGTGGGCTTGTCCGACGACGATCACTTGCCGGTCGGTTTTCACATCATGGCGCCACCATTGTGTGATGATCGGCTTTATCTGGTCGGGGCGGCCGTGGAACGGGCTTTCCCGCCCCTGCGCCCGGCCACCGACCTCACCCGCCCGCTGCCGGGCGCCGCTGTGAAAGGTTCCCAGGCATGACCGAACTGATGGATTTTGACGACGCCATCGCCCAATTCGACCCGGTCATCGGCCTTGAGGTCCACGTCGAGTTGAACACTTTGACGAAGATGTTCTGTGGTTGCGCCAACCAATTCGGCGGTCAGCCGAACAGCCGGACCTGCCCGGTCTGTCTCGGTTTGCCCGGCGCCCTGCCCGTGGTCAACGCCCAAGCCATCGAATCGGCCATCCGGATTGGTTTGGCCCTGGGCTGTTCGATCGCGCCCCGCTGCCGCTTCGCCCGCAAGAACTATTTCTATCCCGATATGACCAAGGACTTCCAGACCTCGCAGTACGACGAGCCGATCGCTTTCGATGGTCAGGTCACGGTCGAAGCCGACGGCCAGCGCTACGACATTCCGATCGAGCGGGCTCATATGGAAGAGGATGCCGGCAAGCTGGTCCATCGCGGTGGCGACGGCCGTATCCAAGCCGCCGACTACTCGCTGGTCGATTACAACCGGGCTGGGACACCGCTGATCGAGATCGTCACCCGGCCGATCACCGGCACGGGCGCTCAAGCGCCGGCCGTGGCCCGGGCCTATGTCGCCTGGCTGCGGGACATGATGCGGGCCTTGGACGTGTCCGATGTCCGGATGGAGCAGGGTTCGCTGCGCTGCGACGTCAACCTGTCGCTCAGCCCCCGGGGGGTGACCGAGCTGGGCACCCGAACCGAGACCAAGAACGTCAACTCACTGCGGTCGATCGAGCAGGCCGTGCGCTACGAAATCTGTCGCCAAGCGGCGCTCTTGTCCGAAGGCGGCCGTATCAAACAGGAAACTCGGCATTGGCACGAGGAAGGCTGGACCTCGCCCGGCCGGTCGAAGGAACAGACCGAGGACTACCGCTACTTCCCGGAACCGGATTTGGTGCCGGTAGCGCCGGCCGCCGACTGGGTTGAAGTCTTACGTCTGACACTGCCCGAAGAGCCCCAGGCCAAGGCCGCCCGGCTGCAAGCCGAGTGGGGTTTCACCGATCTCGAAATGCGGGATATCCGGGGCGCTGGGGCGCTCGACCTGATCGCCGCCACGGTTGAGGCCGGCGCCAGTCCGACGGCGGCCCGGAAATGGTGGCTGACCGAACTCGTCCGTTACGCCAATGACGCGGACATCGAGTTGGCCGACGTGCCGATGACACCGACTGATGTGGCGGCGACCCAACAACTGATCGACTCCGGTCAATTGACCGACCAGCTGGCCCGTCAGGTTTTGGCCGGTGTTTTGGCCGGTGAGGGCAGTCCAGCCGAGGTCGTCGCCCAGCGCGGTCTAGCGGTTGTCACAGACACCAGTGTGTTACAAGCCGCCGTCGAGGC
>JAISGZ010000248.1 GCA_031262845.1 Propionibacteriaceae bacterium
CCGCCGAGCCGTCAGTTGAGCCGGCCCCAGCCCGGGCGGCCGGAGCTTTGCCGGCCGATGTCGCCCAGGTCTGTGAGCCCAACGCCACGGGTACCGCCGCCGGTTATAACTGCTCGGTCGCGGCCTCGGTCGCGGCGGCGATTCCGGTCGACGCCAGTGGTGAATTCGCGCTCAACTTCTTCGTCGCGCCACGGAATGCCAACGAAGACTTCACCTGCACGACTCAGACGACCTACTACCAGTGCGTGTTGAATGTCACCGGAGCGACCTACTACGTCGCTTTCGGGCGTGAAGGCCGGTGACGCCGACCCCGATCGTGGCGGCCGCTGACGGCTCGTCACTGTCCAACCCCGGTCCGGCTGGTTGGGCTTGGTACGTCGACCCACAACACTGGGCGGCCGGCGGCTGGCCCCACGGTACGAACAATCAGGGCGAGTTGATGGCGGTGCTCAATCTGCTCGAACAGACCGCCGGCGCCGAACAGCCCTTACACGTGCTGTGTGACTCGCAATATGTCATCAACATCTGCACCAAATGGATCGCCGGCTGGAAACGCCGGGGCTGGCGCAAGGCGGACAAGAAACCAATTCTCAACCTCGAACTCGTCCAAGCCCTCGACCTAGCCTTGCAAGGCCGCCCGGTGACCTTCGAATGGGTCAAAGGTCACGCCGGCCACCCGCTCAACGAACAGGCCGACCGCCTCGCCCGAGGCGCCGCCGAAGCCTTCCAACAAGGCCGCCCACCAGTCACCGGACCCGGTTTCGGGTTGGCCCAGACCCCGATCCGCCAGGTCGCCGAGCCCTTCAGCCAGCCCAGTTCGCCGGCGTCGCCCAACGTGCCTTTGTGGTGACGGCCAGCTGACCGACCGAGAACCGCTGGACGACACCTGTAACACCAGTGTCGTAACTGACATTCAGGAAGACTTTCCGGCGAGAAAACTCCAACCCCAGACTTAAGCTCGTGGATACCAAGAACGTAATCGTCTAGAGTTAACGCGGTCATCCACCGGTTGAGCGTCAGGAGGTGCCTGTGGGCGTACTCGGTTCTCTCGAACGTGGACTCCAATCGGCTGTGGATTGGGTCTTTCGCCACGGCGGGGTTGTTGAAATCCCTGAAATCACGCAGCGCCTGCAAAAGGAGCTGGACGCCGAAGCCCAAGCCCTTGGCCGTGACCGCTGGGTGGTGCCGAACGACTTCCGGATTCACCTGTCAAAAGCTGATTACGCTCGTCTGTTTCCGCTGTCGAAGACCATGACGGCCGAGATCAGCCAGGAGTTACGCCGTTACGCCGCCGAACGGTCGTACACCTTCCCCGGCTCAATCACGATTGACTACGACGAACGCCCTGATCTACCGACCGGTCGTTTCGCTGTCGCGTCGCGCCACGTGGCCACGGTGGCCGATCCCAGCGGTGCGCCATCGGACGACCGGCCAACCAGCCAGGGCGATTTGGTCCTAGAAGTCAACGGCATCCGCCACCCGCTGGTCCCCGGTTCCTTCACCATCGGACGCGGCCACGACGCCAATGTCACGATCTCCGACCCGGGGATGTCCCGCAGCCACGCGGAGATCGTCGTCAACCCGACATCCGAGGGGCGAACGGTTCACATCATCGACCTCGAATCGCGCAACGGTGTTTACGTCAACGATCAGCGGGTCAACAAGGCTGAACTACACGACGGCGACCGCGTCACCCTCGGCTCAACTCATCTGCTGGTCCGGGCCCCAGCGGGGCACTGAGGCCGGTTCGACCATGGCTGATTTCGCCGTTCTGGCTTTCAAAATCGGTTTCTTGGCGTTGCTGTGGTTGTTTATCCTGTTTGTCGCCCTGGTGATCCGGCGGGACATGATCGGGCGGCGTGTGCCCTCGTCCGGCGCTGCTCGCTCCGCTGCCGCCTCACCCGTGGCCGCACCTCCTGCGCCCACGGCACCCACTCCGCCCGCCCCGACCCGTCGGTCACGGGCCGCGGCTGGTCAGCGCCGCCGCTCGGCCAGCGCCAGTCCGCGAGTCTTGGCGATTGACTCCGGCAAGCTAGCCGGACAGCGTTTACAACTGGTCGACACCGTCCGGATCGGGCGTTCGGCCGACTGTGAGCTGTTTTTGGACGATGAATACGTCACCAGCAAACATCCCCATGCTTCCCTGACCCGGCAGGCCGACGGCCGCTGGCTGTTGACGGATTTGGGATCGACCAACGGCACCTACGTCGATGGCCGCCGGATCAGCGGGCCGACCATCGTGACCCCTGCCGACACGATCCAAATCGGGCAGACCCAGATGCGGTTGGAGCGCTGAATGGCCTTGGAGTTGCGCGTTCGGGCCCATTCTGAAACCGGCCTGGTGCGAAAAGAGAACCAGGATTCTGGTTACGCTTCGGCCACGTTGCTCATGGTGGCCGACGGTATGGGTGGTGCCGCCGCCGGTGACTTGGCCTCCCGGATCGCGGTCGATGAGTTCTACCAGATCGATCAGCCCAGCAGCGGCGAAGCCATCATGCCCAGCGCCGGCGACGCCATGATCGAGCAACTCGAACAGGCCGCCCAACGAGCCAACGACCGGCTGGCCGATTTGATCGAAACCGACCCCGACCTCGACGGCATGGGGACGACCATCTGTGGTGGGTTGTTCG
>JAISGZ010000085.1 GCA_031262845.1 Propionibacteriaceae bacterium
TTTCAATCGCTTGGCGAAGAATTCGGTCGGGCAACTCGTCCGCGGTCAGGGACCGGATGGAGTGGCCATTGAGCCATTCGAGTTTCTTGAGATCGACCACTGGACCGGTCGTGTTGACCCGTGACCAGTCGAAGGTCTGGACAAACTCATCCCAGGTCTCAACCTCGTCACCTTCATGGACCGGCGGATAGGCCAAGAGCGACAGGAAATTCACCAGTGCCTCGGGCAGGTAGCCCTGTTCCCGGAACCACAACAGCCGGGCGGCCGGATTCTTGCGCTTGGAAATTTTCGACTTATCGAGATTGCGCAACAGCGGCATGTGGGCAAAAGCCGGCGCTTTCCAGCCAAGCCAGCGGTAGAGCAAGAGGTGTTTGGGAGTTGACGAAATCCACTCCTCACCACGGACGACGTGGGTGATGTTCATCAGGTGATCATCGACCACCACGGCCAGGTGGTAGGTCGGGAAGCCATCGGCTTTGAGGATGACTTGGTCATCGGGCCGCGGCGCCGACACCTGGCCCCGGACCAGATCGTTGAAGCTCAACTCAATGTCATCGGGGATCAACATCCGGACCACCGGTGTCGGCGAGAAACCCGGCAGTTGGGCCCGCTCTTCCTGGGTCAGGCCGTAGCACAAGCGGTCGTAACCGGTGACCGCCTGTTTGCTCTTTTCCTGGCTCTCGCGTAGCTGGCGGAGACGCTCCGGCGAACACCAGCAGTGGTAGGCCTGACCGGCGGCCAACAGTTGGTCGACGAAGGGCCGGTAGGTGTCGAGCCGCTCCGACTGACGATACGGCCCATAGGGGCCACCTTTGTCCGGTCCCTCATCCCAGGTCAGGCCGAGCCAGGCCAAGCTGTCAAAGATCTGCTGTTCCGAATCGGCCTGAAAACGGCTTTGGTCAGTGTCCTCGATCCGGAGCACGAATTGGCCGCCGGCCTGGCGGGCGTAAGCCAGATTGAACAAGGCCATATAGGCCGTACCGACGTGGGGATCGCCGGTCGGCGACGGGGCCACACGCAGTCGTACAGGGGTTTCAGTCACAGTCAGAGCTTAGAGTGTCGGCGGCGGGTAACTCTGAGTTCGAACCAGGTCTTGCCCGCGACCGCCGTTACCGGGTGTCGGCTAGCGAGCTGCGCTAGCCGACACCGTAACGGTCGACACCTTGGCCGAGGGCCTTGGTGCCCGGCGCCGTTCCGGGGGAACCGACCATAGTGAGGCCGACAGGTCACTCCAACCCTGACGAAATATCGTCCGTGGCATCGTTCTCTCTGTCTACCGCGTCTACCGCTCGGAATCAGCGTTTACAGCCTGTCATGGTAGGAACTCAGCCGACTTCATTCCAGACCCGTGTCCCAATGTTGAAGAAAAATTGATCAAAGTCCGTCACCGGGGTTCAGCCAAGCATCGTTGGCGCCCCCAAATCAGGTCCTCTGACCTTTATCTGAGAACGCCGAAGAGGCCGTTGAAGATTCCCAAGAACGAGTTGATGATGCTCGAGATGATGCGGTTGATGAAGCCGAACAGGCCACCGCCGGTCGTATTAACACCTTTGTCGTCGCTCGGGTCGGTGTTGTTACCACTGCCGCCATTGCTCCCACCGATCACCACATGGGTCGGTGTCAGACGTGTCAGCTGTCCCGACTGATAGAACAGCTTGACCTCACCGGTCAGTTGCATCCCGGTCCGCCACTGGGCCACTTTGGCCGTCGTCAGGCGCTTGAGCTTGGCCCAAATATCGGCTTCCGCCGAAGCCGGCAAGGGATGGAAAGACAAGGAGTTGTTGTACGGCAAATCCGCTTGGCGCATCGTCACCTGGCGGTCCATCCAGGCGAAGCCCTCGTTGATGCCCTGACGGACTTGGCCGGCGGTCCGCAACCAGATGCCCTGAGCCGAGACCTCGCTGTTCAACAACATGGTCAACTGCGGTCCCAGTTGACCCCACACCGCGTCACCCAAAAGGACTTGCCGGGCGTAGGACTGGCCTGGTGTACCGGTGGGCAAGAAGCTGCTCAGGGTGACGTTGTTCGCCGTGGTCGGTGTCATCGTGGTCTTCAGGCCGTTGTATTCGTCCATCTGACCGACCCAGGAATCGGCCAGCAGACGGTCGATCTGGACTTGGCCCGATCCCCCGTTGGTCACACCACCGGCGAAGGTAGCACCGAAGCTGACGGGCATCTCGACTGTGACCGAACCGCCGAGCATGACTTCATCTTGGAAAGCTCTGATCAGACCTTGGTCCATCTTCCAGCGCAACGAGGCACCCAGTTCATAACGCAGCTCATCCAGCAACATATTTTTGTTGGCGTAAACCGACGAGTCGAGCCGGGTAAAACTCGGCACCGGGGTATTCGGTGATTTCGTCACCGTGCCCTTCTGAACATCGATCAGATACTCCGACGGTGGCTCGTTGGGATAGTTCGGATCATCGTTGTTGATCGTCATCGTCACGACCGGCAGCAGCGACAGGACTTCGTCGAGGCTGAAGAGCTGAACGGTGTCGTCGCGAGGCGCCAAGCGGACGCCGTAGGTGCCGTCCCCCAACTCGATCGTCAATGACCCACTGGCTTCGCCGACGACGGAACCGACCGACCCATTGGCTGGCGCCGTGACCGTCCCGGTGGCGAGGTTGACACCGGCCCGGGAGGAGTTACCGGCCGCCGCCATTTGATTGGAGTCATAGCCC
>JAISGZ010000077.1 GCA_031262845.1 Propionibacteriaceae bacterium
AAGGTCTATGACCAGTTCATGGCCATGTTCAAGGCCAAGGCTGAGGCCATGGTGATCGGTGATCCGATGGCCGAAGGCACGGACTTCGGGCCGCTGTCGAGCCAGACCCACTACAACAAGGTCAAGTCCTACGTCTCGACAGTCGAGGCCGAGGGCGGCCGGATTCTGACCGGTGGCCTGGGTGAGGGTTTGTTTGTCAAACCGACGATCATCGTCGATCTGCCTCTGACGGCCAGCCAGTATTGCCAGGAGATTTTCGGCCCGGTCGTGGTCGTCAATCGCTTCGACAGCGAAGCTGAAGTCGTCGATCTGGCGAACGACACACCGTATGGGCTCAACGCCATGGTTTTCACGGAAAACCTGTCGCGGGCTCACCGGGCAGCAGCCAACCTCAAGGCCGGCACGGTCTGGGTCAACTGCTTCTTCATCCGTGACCTGAGAGCCCCGTTCGGTGGTGTCGGCCTGTCCGGCATCGGGCGCGAAGGTGGCAACTTCTCCCGTGAGTTCTTCACCGAACCCAAGGCGGTGGTCATGCAGATCAACCGTCAACCGCAGTAAAGCCTTCCTTAGTAAAGCTTTCGTCAGCACAATCCTTCGTCAGTAAATCCTTCGATCCGGTGGGGCCAACCAGGCCCCACCGGGCTCTGGCCATCAGCGGCGATCAGCCAGGAGCGAGTAATGACAGTCATCACCCTTGACGGCACCGGCCTAGCGCTGGAAGCCCGTCCCGGTGAGTCTCTGACCGAGACCTTCCGCCGGGCCGGCTTGATGATGCGTGACGGTTGCCTGCGTGGCGGTTGCGGCATGTGCCGGGTCCGCGTAGTCAGCGGCACGATCACCCTGTCTCGGACGGTCTGTGAACAAGCTCTCCCGCTGGCCGACCGAGACCAGGGTCTGACCTTGGCCTGCCGGGCCGTACCAACTTCCGACGTCACCGTGGCGATCCCCCCGGACGGCAAGCTTCGTTGCGTCACGCCACTGTTGACGGCACTGGCCCGGCACCAGTCCTCCTTGATCGGTGACGTCATGGGGCAACCCGTCGCCATCCGTAGCGGCCCGCTGCCTGAACTCGTTCCGGCCTGACCCTTAAGGAGCCTCATGATTCAGCCTAAAACACCGTAAATCAGCTGATGGGCCAAATCCGATCTGGCCCCCAGCTGACCGATCCAACAATCAATCGACCCCGTTCAAAGGAGAAACGATCATGGGAGTCGTTCGACTCGGTTATATCCACGTCCGTGTTACGGACATCGAAGAAGCGAAAAAGCATTATTGCCAGACGGTGGGTTTCCGGCTGGTCAAAGACGAAGGCAAGCGAGTCTTCCTCAAGGGCTGGGACGAGTGGGAACACCACTCGGTCGTGCTCGAAGAAGGCGGCATCGGCGTCATCAAACTCGGCTACAAAGTCGCCAAAGCCGATGATCTCGAAGTCATCGAAGCCAAGGCCAAGACCTTTGGTGTGGCCATGGAGCGGATGAGCGCCGGTGACAACCTCGAAACCGCAGATGGTTTGCGCATCACCTTGCCCTCGACCCACACCATCGAGCTTTATCACAACATGACCGTGACCGGCTCCGATGTCGGCCGAATCAACCCCGACGTCTTCCCGCGCGACCTGGTCGGTATCGGGGCGCCCCGGATCGATCACGCGCTCTTGGGCTGTGACAACGTCAATGAGACCGAAAAGTTCCTGATCGACGTCTTCGACTTCTACCAGGTCGAGCGCTTGGTCCCGGATCTTGAGCATCAAGACGTGTCTTTGGCGACCTGGCTGTCGTCCGGTAACCGGGGCCACGACCTGGCGCTGATCCAGGGCGAGGGTTACTCCGGCAAACTCCACCACTTCGCCTTCCAGCTGCAAGAGTGGAGCGATATTTTGCACGCCGGTCAGATCATGTCGATGGACGATGTGCCGATCGAAATGGGACCGACTCAGCACGGCATCACCCGCGGCAAGACGATCTACTACTACGACCCGTCCGGCAACCGCAACGAGGTCTTCGCCGATGGTTACACCGCTCAGCGGGACCGTCCGACCATCATTTGGACGGCTGATCACCTGGCCAAGGGCATCAACTACGTCAACCGGACGCTGGCGGAAGCTTTCACGACGGTTCTGACGTAAGCCCCACAGGGACAGGGCAGCGGCCTTGGCCGCTCAGGAGCCAAGGCCGGGACCACGGGGGGCGCGGTGATCGGAGCGCGCCCGAAAAGCCGTAGAGTCTTCTCAGTGGTTGTCGTCTGCTTGTCAGCTTGTGCCGTTGGTCCGGAGCGGATTGGCCTGACAGTTCGGCGCGACCGGATGAGAAAGGACGAGCATGGCTCTCGAATTGTGGTACGTCGGTTTTCCGGTGCCAGAACAGATGCCGGGGATGGTGTACAGCCCGGAATGGGGAATGGCGGCCAATAATCCCGACCAGGACAAGTTCCATTTCCAATACATGTACTATCCGCCGGATAGTCCGTACCCGCCCGAAGCCCGCACCACAACGGCCATCGGCTACAAGTCGGACGACCTGGAAGCGGACATGAAGGACGTTGACGAAATCGGTTACGGGCCGGTCAAGGCCTCGTCCGGGACGATGGTCGTGGTCCGGAAGAACGGCTTGATACTGCACTACTGGCAGTTTGGTCGGCGATGACCGAGACACTGGACGTGATTCGGCGGCGTTACGCCTGCCGCCAGTACGCTGACCGGCCGCTGGAGGCCGAGACCTTGCGGACGATCGCGGCCGCCGGTTTGGCGGCGCCGTCGGCGCTCAATCGCCAGCCGTGGCGCATCATCACGGTGTCCGACAGGGACCGGTTGGCCGATCTCGAGACGGTTGGGTTGGCGGTCATCAAAGACCAGGATCCGGCTTTCTACGAGCGGCTGCAAGCCCGTGACGGGCGCTTGTTATATGGCGCGCCGGCGCTGGTCGTGATCGCTCAGGAACAGGTCGAATCGCCCTGGCCGGCTGCTCTCGATGTGGGTATCGTGGCTAGTCATATCGCTTTAGCGGCGACTTCCCTGGGTGTCGACAACGTCATCGCGGCCTTGCCGAGCTACGCCTTCAACTCGGCCGAAGGCCCCCGGCTCAAACAGCGTTTCGGTATTCCCGCCGGCTTCGAGTTCGCGGTTTCGATCCTGCTGGGATACGCCGCCGGCGAGCCGCGGGCGCCGCACCAGCCCGATCTAGCCAAGCTGATCGAAATCGGCTGAAACTGACTGATCACTCGCCAGAATTCCCGACGGTCTGTTCCCATGAGACCGGAATTCTGGCGAGTGTTCTGTTGCCCCTGACAGCGGCACTAGTCGCGTTGCCGCCAGTGTCGATGGATTCACGATGGGCCCGATGATCGCTGGGCTGACCGGCTCCTGGGCGGGGTATTTCTCACGCTGACCGGTCTGGTCACGCTGGTGCGGGCTCTCCGCTATCGTTTTCTTAGGTTCGCCTAAGTTACACGCTCGACAATTGACGTGGCCGGGTTGAGGGGCGAACGCGATGTCAATCGAGAGGTCAGATCGTGAAAGTGCTGTTGATTTCAGGTTCGCTGCGGCAAGCGTCGCTCAATAAGGCTTTATTGCGGGCGGCGGCCAAACTGCTACCCGCCGGCAACGAGTCGGCTTTTGCCCGGCTGGATGATGTGCCGCCCTACAACGAGGATCTCGACACCGACACACCGCCGGCGGCGGTGCAGCGGCTACGTGATGTCATCGACCAGGCCGACGCCGTTGTGATAGCGACGCCGGAATACAACGGGGCGGTCACCGGGGTGCTGAAGAATGCCCTCGACTGGGCCTCCCGACCACACGGCGCCTCCGCCCTGTCGAATAAGCCAGTGGCCATCATGGCGGCCGTGCCGTCACCGAATGCGGCCTTGTGGGCCCGGGAAAACCTACAACGTATCTGCGCTGTCATCGGGGCCGCGGCGCTCCCACAGACAGTCGGTATACCGGCCGCGCCGACGGTCGTGGTCGACGATGAGATTCGCGACCCGGAACTGCGAGCCGAAGTCGTCGAGTTACTCGACCGGCTGATCCTGGCGGCCGCCAACGGCTACTGACGCCGACGGCGTCGTTCTCGACGCCGCCAGGCACTGGAGCGGATGACGGGAATCGAACCCGCATGACCAGCTTGGAAGGCTGGGGCTCTGCCATTGAGCTACATCCGCGTGGGGAATTGCTCCCCACCAGGCTGATCAGTCAGATCGGCCTGGCAACGGTGAGAGTTGTTGACCAAAGCCTCACCACCGTCGGGGCGACAGGACTCGAACCTGCGGTCTCCTGCTCCCAAAGCAGGCGCGCTAGCCACTACGCTACGCCCCGGTGCGACGCCCCAGTCTAGACGATGAAATCGCTGGAGTGTGCGGTTGCTTGGAGGCGCCTTACCTGGCACTCCTGGCCGTGCGATCGCCGACAGCCGGAATCCCAGCTTCCATGAACGTCTGGTCACTGGCGACGGTGGAAGCCGGTAGCATGAGGGAGCTTTGTGCCTTGACGGGCTGGGTGTCGTGATCGGTGATGCGGCACACCGGCGGTTGGCGGCGCGAACCGAACAACATTATTTGGACGACACGCAGGAGCTTCACTGTGCCCAGCACGCTTGAACGTCTCAGCCCGACTCGGGCCAAGCTCATCTTGACGATGACCCAGGATGACTTGAAACCAGCTCTGGACCGGGCTTACCGGGATATCGCGTCCCGGATCACGGTGCCGGGTTTCCGTCAGGGCAAGGTGCCGCCCAGCGTCATTGATCAGCGGGTCGGCCGTTCGTCGGTCTTGATGCAGGCCGCTAATGATGTCCTGCCGGACGCCTACGGGGCGGCCATCATCGAACATGAGTTAGCCCCACTGGGCCGGCCGGAAATTGATTTGGTGACCTTGGAAGACGGCCAGGACGCGGTCTTCTCAGCCGAGGTCGATATCCGGCCGGACTTCGATTTGCCGACGCCGGATCAGTTGGAGATTCAGGTAGCGCCGGTGACGGTCGATGACTCGGTGATCGACGAGCGGGTCAATCTTTTGCGGGAGCGTTTCGCCGAGACCAAGCCGGTCGAGCGGGCGGCCGCCAACGGTGATCAGGTGTCAATCGACTTGGTGGCGGCCCAGAATGGTGAACCCTTGCCCGACGCCACGGCCGAGGGCATCAGCTACGTCGTCGGCAGTGAAGAATTCCTCGAAGGTCTCGATGGCGCCGTCACCGGGTTGTCGGCCGGTGACAGTACGACCTTCAGCTCGACCTTGGTCGGCGGGACCCACAAAGACCAGACGGCCGATATCACGGTCACGGTGACCCAGGTGATGGAACGGACCTTGCCCGAGGTCGATGATGAGTTCGCCAGCTTGGTCAGCCATTTCGACACTGTCGACGAGATGCGTCAAGATCTGCGCCAAGCCGCCGAGCGGCAGGCCCAGGGGGCGCAGTTGGAGCAAGCCCGGACCGAGGCTTTGGACGCTCTGATCACGGCGGCGCCGTTCGAGTTGCCGGCCCAATTGGTGGAACGGGAAGTCGAGGACCGGACGGCCAATATCAAGCAGAGCTTGGCCCAAGCCAACTTGACGCTCGACCACTACCTCGAACAAACCGGCAGTGACCAGACGCCCGACCAGTTCTGGGCCGAATTGGCCGAGTTGACGGAGAAGTCGCTGCGCACCCAGGTGTTGCTGGAAAAGCTGGCCGACGAGACCCAAGTTCAGGTCACCGAAGCCGATTTGACGCAGTACATCGTGCATCGGGCGGAGTCCAACGGGACCAGCCCGGTCGATGAGCTCAAGCACATGCAGGACCACAACCACCTCAGCGAGTGGATGTCCGATATCCGGCGTAACAAGGCCTTGGCCCAGTTCCTACTCCAGATCACGATCAC
>JAISGZ010000116.1 GCA_031262845.1 Propionibacteriaceae bacterium
GGTTAGTGTCGTCGGCCTTCAGAGCGTCGAGCCCCAGTGGGAGATCAGGCGACTGGTATGGGTCGAGTACATCGGCCTCCAAAGCCCGTCCAGCCAGCGTGTTGTCGATCCCGAAGACGACATCGCCCAGTGGGTGGTCGCGGGTCAGGATGAGCTGGTTGACGACGCTGCCGGCATCGCCCGGCGCCAAATAGGTCACGTCGATCCCGGTCTCGACCTCAAAAGCCGTCATGGCTTCGTCGGTCAGGACGAATGAGTCGTGGCTGAGGACGGTCAGCTGGGGTGCCTCAGTGGTCGCGTCAGTGGGGTTCGAACTGTCGCCGCCGCAAGCGGTCAGGGTCAGCCCGGCCGCCAGCAAGCTGGCCACGGTGGCGAGAGTTCGGCGGTTGGCCCGGCGGACGATCGGCGACGAACTGGGGTGGCGTCGGCTGGAGGTCAGGCGACTGGTCGGTTGGCTGGAAACTGCCGGTGACGTGGCCGATCCAGTATTTCCGGCCGCTGGTTTGGCCGGGTGGCGTGAAAGTGAAAACATCAAGTGCCCTTCTAGTTGCGATGGGCACGGGTGTGACGCCGTCGGCGTCGAGAGTGAACGTCCCTGCGCTGGCATGACCCAGATCAGGTTCTGTCGGTCGAAGGCGGGTGCCTTCCTCTCAGCCCGGACATTCCCCAGGCTCCCGTGTCACGTGACAGGTTACCGGAGGATGACGGGTAGTGATTTTTTCGGACAGGTTGGCTGATCGTGGTCCGCTGTCAAAGCCGGTGCATCGGGCAGGCTGTGGATAAAAACACGGACTGGAATCGGTGAAAATATCCGATTGCGATCCGTCATTTTTACCGATTAGTACGATTGCGAGCCAGCTATACCTAGGCCAAGTAAAACCAGTGGACCGAAGCAAGCTAGGAAAGACAGGACGACGCCAGCAATTGCCAGGCCGCGGTTGGTAGCTCGGCCTTTGACCGCCTGGTAAGTGCCGACACCTCCGAGAATCAGGCCAATGAACCCCAGAGGCATCCCGATGAAGAACAAAATGACGGTGATAGAGAACAGCAAACCCACGAGGCCGAGAACAAAACCGGCCGTGCCCAACCCATTACTTGGTCGGGCGACCACGCCGAAGGGCATGACACCTTGGGGTGGGTAGCCGTTGGCATAGGGCTGGGGGGCGCCGTAAGGATTAGCTGGTTCGTAGCCTGGCTGATTGGCGAAATAAGGACCAGGAGCGGGGTAAGACGGCTGAGCTGGATTTTGGTTGGCGGCTGGGGCCAAGCCGTAGGGGCTATAACCAGGTTGGGCTACTGGTGGAGCTACCGCTGCCAACTCCGGCGCGGCTAGGGCGACCGGGGGATAATTCGTTGAGGAAGCGGGCTGCGGCGGCATCGGCGGCCACGGTAGTTGTTGTTCGGTCATGGGCGGAGTCTAGCCTGGCAGACGGCGCTCCAAATCGTGAATGGTGTGGGGATCATTCGGCCCTCTTCTAGATGGCTTGGTAACAAGGACCTACTGGAAGTTGATCGGACAATTCGGCTAAGCCATCGGCGAGGTCGTTGAGAACGGCGACGCCGGTGTCGAACGTGGCGGCCTCAGTGCCGATGGCGACCGCTACGCAACCCTCCCCTTGGGCGATTGAGCCGAATTGGCGGACCGTGTATCCACCGTTGTCAGGACCCCAACCACCTTTGAAATGGGCGTCAGGCAGACGGCCCAAACCCCAGCTTTGGGAGCCGCTGATATTGCCCATCAAAGCCCAGACAGTTTGAGCGGCTGGGCTGGTTGGGAAGTTGGCGGCGAACTGAACCTGGCTACTGAGAGACCAGTTGGTCTGGCCGAAGGCGGTGTATTCCGGCCGGGTTCGGGTCCGCTGGACGACCGTAGTGGTGTCACCGCCCTGGGCTAGAACCACCTCGACCGCCTGGCCAGCGGCGTCACCAGAGCCAAGACCGTCCCACAAGCGTTGAGCGGCTGCGTTGTCCGACACGGTGATGGCGGCTGCGGCGTCAGCTCCGACCGGTTGCCTGGTCAGAGCGGCGATTGCCAGGGGAACTTTGATCGTCGACCAGGCGTGACCGGTCGTCCAACTACCAACCACGACGGGGGCGGTGGTGCTGTTGGGAGCTGTGGCGGCCAGGCCGACCTCGGCGCCATAAGTTGTCTCAACCTCGGCGACCAATTCGGTCAAGGCTGCGACGAGTCGAGGGTCAGGCGCGGTTGGTGAGGATGACGCCACGCTGGGCGAAGGTGCCGATGACTCGGTTACCGGAATGCTATTTGGTGAACTCACGGTCGGGCGACTGACATCGCCTCGGCTGGCGAGAGTTGGTTCAGGTCGCAACAACCACCAATAGCCAACAGTCACCAGAGCCACCACAACGACGATCACGGTGACGGCAATAACCCATGGCCACCAGCGTCGTTTGCGGTGGGCTGGGCGATAACGCTGCCCCACCTAGATTTGGCTTTCTGAGAATGTTGATACGCCATACACCGGCGCGATTGTACTGTTCCACGTTGACACGAAGACAGCTTTGGCCGCTGAAGCCTGACGGTCAAACCCACCGGCCGTAGCGTAGTAAGTACTACCAGCGCCGGTGGCACAGCCGCTAGCTCGAACGGCTTGAGCCCAGGCCAGGTAGTTTTCATCGGAACCTAGCGAAGCTTCGAGAGCGCTGCGCAGTTGTGCGGTCAAGGTCGTGCCGTTGCTGATCTGATCAACCGGCGTCGTTGCCAAAACGGCCAGTAGGTCACGCCGATTTTGGGTGATGGCCGCGATCGTCTCGATTTGCCGGTCAAGATTAAGACAATTACTAACCGAGCTTACGGCCGGGACGAGTTGCCCTCGCGCTGCCGCCGAAGCGGTCAATAAATCAGCCAGGCGACGGACTTGGAGTGCCGCTGTTTCGGGTGGTATCGATGGCACTGCTGTTGAGTTCACGGGCGACGGACTGGACGAGGTCGTTTGGGCTGGGCTGGAGGCTGTCATGGTGGGCTCATCGGTGGGTGAGAAACGGTCGATCAATGGCGGCACGGCCAGGGTAATTCCACCAATGACCACGATGCCGCCTAAGACAGCCACCAGGATGATCAACAATTTGGTTTGTGATGAGCGCTGAGCCGGTGGTGCGGCTGGGTATGAGGGTTGTGGTCCGTATTGGCCGGCCATAGCCGGCACCTGTGGGATGGGTTGACCAGGATAAGGCGATCTGGCTTGGGGTGGGACCTGTGGCATCACGGGAGGTCCGGCCGAAGCAGCCATGTGTTGCGGCAGGATGACGGTGTCGTCGGGGCGGTTGCTGGTGGGTGTTTCGGCGGCTGTCTCAGACTTGCTGCCAGGCGGTGGGTTTTCGGTGCCGTGAGGTGTCTGCCCGACGCTGTCCGAGTCCACCGGAGCGGTCACGAGTGTGGGGTCATCAGCGCGACGTTGCTCGACGGCGACCTTGACCGCTTCATCACCATGGGTTTCCAGCCAATCGAGCAGTCCCGGAAAAGCTGCTGGGTGTTGAGCCACAGCAACTCGTAAATCGGGGTGGTAATAAGCGATGGCTCTCAGATCAACAGCGGAAAGACTGGGTTGTGTGACGGCATCGGCGGCAACAATAGGGTCGGAATAGTCAGCCATGAATAGTCACGATTGCAGATGCTCCTGACCGAACGCAAGTTTGCTTGTAACCGGAGGATTCTCGTTTCGCAGGCCTGGAGGTAATGACTGTTTCAACAGGTTGGTGAGCGTCTTTGTTCTGGCATGACCCAGATCAGGTTCTGTCGATCGAGGGTAAGTGTCTTCGTCTGCGTCCTGCAAAGCTGAGTATCGTCGTGAAGTTAACATACATCGGATGTAAGATACATGGCATGTATGTTAATGATGGTGCCGGATCGTTCGTTGGGCGTGAGGTGGCGCTGGGGCAACTCAACCAACATCTGGCGGCGGTAGTTAGCACTGGTCATGGCCGCCTAGTGGCGGTTCAAGGGCGACGGCAGATTGGTAAATCAACCCTGGTCGAGCGATTTGTCGAAGCGGGCGGCCTGCCGTATCTCTTCTTCACGGGACTGCGGGGGGCAAGTCAACAACAGCAATTGCTGAACGCGCAACGAGCGGTCGGTGAATCGAAGCGACCTTGGGCCGAGGCGGAGTTGCTGAGCCAGCCGGCGTCGTCGTGGCAAGACTGGTGGTCGCGGTTAGCGGTGGCGGCTCGACAGGGGCCGGCGGTCGTGGTGATGGACGAGTTTCCCTGGTTGACGGGCGGTGATGTGGCGATCGAAAGCGCGTTGCAGGTTGTGTGGGATCGGCAGTTGGAGCAACTACCGGTTCTCATGGTCATTGTCGGGTCGGATGTTGCCATGATGGAGCGCTTGCAGGAGCATGATCGGCCGCTGTTTGGTCGGCTGCGGTCACTGGTTTTGGGGCCGCTGAACCCGGCCGAAATTGCGTCGGCCGCGCCGCAATTAGCAGCACGGGAAGTGTTTGACGCTTATCTGGTTACTGGCGGCTATCCCCGGTTGGTGACGGATTTGGCCCGGACTGACGGCAGTGTTGACGACTACGTGGTCGCCGAGCTGGCTGACCCCTACAGTCCTTTGGTTGCGACCGCTCGGTTTAC